>PKZC01000307.1 GCA_003132905.1 Bryobacterales bacterium
TGTGGACGGCTCCGAGTTGGCAAGAACTTTCTTCACGTTTGCAGCAGCCTTGGTCGTGCAGCCTTGGTCGTGCAGCCTTGGTCGTGCAGCCATGTGTTCGGCCTGTTAGTGCGGCATACGAGGCCGCTGGCCATAATGCCCTCTGCGGATCAGGTCCCGGTCAAAAGCGGCCGTTCAGCCCACGCACGCTCCTGGGGAGCGTTCTGAGACCGTGCCGTTGAGTAATGCCGGTGCGATGTTCATGACTCCACCGGTTACCAAGATTCGGTGAAAGTTCCAATTTCATCACGGTTAATGCCGACTATTTAAAGCGAATTCGCTTTATCTGCTAACGGCAACTTATTGAAGAGACCCTAACGTCCACAACCAATTCGAACGAGTTGATGTGGAGACTCAGCGATGGCGAATGACCTTCGTACGCACGTAAAACCCAACTTCGGCAAGCTCGTGCTCGCAGTCATCCTCGCTGGAGCGGCTGGCATTTGTTCAGCCTATGCGGACGAGCTTGTTTTGCAGGGATCGACGACATTTACATCGACGCTGGCACAGCCCTATGCGAGCGCGGTTGAAGCTCAAACCGGCCACCACCTCGAAATCATCCCCAATAAATCGAACTTGGGGCTCCTGGCCCTATTTGAGCATAAAGCCGATCTAGCGATGATTTCGACGACTCTTGAGCGAGAGGCGAAAATCTTGCGCAGGAGCAACCCCGACCTTCCTTTGCAGAGGTTGAAGGCCTTTGAGATTGCTCGGACCCGCGCTGCCTTCGTTATTCACCCAAGCAATCCCGTTCGACACGCTCACCTTCAGGACATCCGCAAAATGCTTACTGGTGAGATTTCCAATTGGCAACAATTAGGCGGCCCGGACTTGCCGATCCGAGTTGTTGCCGTTCGTGAAGGCGGCGGCGTGCTTGCCTCAGTCGAGGCAAAGCTATTGAGCGGAGCCCACATTTCGGCTCCCGACGCGATCCGGGTCCAGGTGGGCACGCAGATAGTAAGAGTAGTGGCGCAGGAACCTGGAGCCTTCGGGATAACTCAGCTCGCGATTATGAAGTCGAGCTCCGGCGTCGAGTTGGTGACGGACGAACAGATCGAGCAGGTCTTGAGCTTGGTCAGTTTGAATGATCCATCGCCTCGCGCCGTTGCAGTCATCGAAGCGTTTCGCCAAATGGCCAAAAAAGGCAGCTAGGAACTCGCTATGCTTCCGCGCCTTTGGACGCTGGTCCGCTACGGCATCGCAGCCAAGCTTTACCTTCTTACCGCTATTTCCATTTTGGCGTTGGCTGTCCTTGCGACAGCATCGATTCATTTCGCCAGTCAAACCAAATTCGCTGCCGGCCGCCTCTACCGGGAAGGCGTGTTAGGAATTGAGAAAGTCACTCACCTTGAAGTCTTGTTTGAGCAGCATCGCGCGCTCATAACGGCGGCGCCCGCAGAACTCGACCGAGGCCGTATTCAGAAGACTCGACAAGCAGTTGAAGCGTTAAATGCGCGCATAGAATCAAGTATCCATGCAGAGAGCTCGCAACAGGAGGCCACTGAAGCGGAATTTTTGTCTCAGGTAGCCGTAGAACTCCCCAAACTGAGAGAATCTGGCGATCACGTTTTGATGCTCGCCGAAAACTTTGCTCAAGATAAAGCTCTTGAAGTAAGCCAAAACGACTACTCGCAATCCGCCAATAACGTTCAAACAATTTTGGCGGGTTGGTATCAGCACCAATTGGGGGCGGTGGACCGCGAGGTCAACGGCCTGTCGAAGGCTGCGCAAGATTTGACCTGGTGGGTCATTGCTGCCGCCCTTTCAGCTTTCGTGCTGATTGGACCGGTAACTTTATGGGCGAAGCACCGCATTCTGAGCCGGCTTGGAAAAATGACGGCTGTCATGCATCGGCTATGCAATAAAGAACTCGCTGTCGACGTGCCATTTACCAAAGCGCTCGATGAAATAGGCGACATCGCTCGGTCGATCAATGTGTTTAAAAGCAACGCGATCGCGCTTGAATTGACCCATCTTCAACTCGATGCAGCTTTGAACAATATGGCGCAGGGGCTGTGCGTGTTCGACGCCGCTCAGCGTTTGATCGTCTGCAATAAGCAATATGCTGATATTTATGGATTGGCTGAGGAGGAGACTCGTCCAGGCACGACGCTGCGCTCGATCCTGCAGCACCGCATTGCTAAAGGTAACGCGCCGGACGATGATGAAAGTTACATCAATGACCGGATCAACGAAGTATCGCTCAACAAGCCGTACCAGATCACAAATAATTTGCGTGATGGCCGTCACGTCTCCGTGGTCCATCGGCCGATGGCAGATGGCGGATGGGTGGCGACGCATGAGGACGTGACGGAGGCCAGGCGCCGCGAGGCGTCATTCCGACTGTTGTTCGAAAGTAATCCAGTGCCGATGTGGGTCTATGATCGCGAAACTCTTCGCTTCCTGGGGGTCAATGATGCTGCCGTCGCGCAATATGGCTATAGCCGTGAGCAGTTTTTGACGATGACAGTGCCTGATCTGAGCACGACGCAAAACGAAAGCTTCGAGTTGTTTCTTCGTGCGCTTCCGGAAGTCCAGAACGGCGAGCAAGTCCGGCAACATCAAAGAGCCGACGGAACGAAACTTCACGTCGAGGTCTATTCAAGGGTCTTGAACTACGAGAATCGGGACGCTCGACTGGTGGCGATCCACGACATTACCGACCGCAAGCTGGCCGAGGACGATCTTCACCGCACGAAAATGTTTCTCGACACGGTGATCGACAACGTCCCGCTNNGGGAAAACTCCGCACGAGGTATACGAAAAAGAACGCGCAGATCGTATTCTCACTGAGGATAAGAACGCTATACTTTCCGAGCAGCCCATCTTCATTTTCGACCACAATATTTCGACGCACAAACAGGGGGTTCGGCTCGTCACCTCGATGAAGGTCCCCATTCAGGGCGTAGACGGAACACCAGAATATATTCTCACCGTGCTTGATGATGTGACGGAGCGGAGGAAGGCAGAGCAGCGTATCGCTCTCATGGCACACAGGGATCCGCTGACGAATCTTCCAAATCGCGCGGGCTTCAATGAGTGTCTGGCATCAAAGCTGAAACTGGCGGCGGCCGAGAGCAAAAGTTTCGCAATTCTGTGCATAGACCTGGATGGTTTTAAGCAGATCAACGATGTTTACGGACATACCGTAGGTGATTTATTGCTGTGCCGGGTCGCTGACCGTTTGCGCGCGGTCGCCGATGGCGTTTTCGTCGCGCGGCTCGGTGGTGATGAATTTACGATCATTGCTGACAACGAGGACCGATCGAGCAGCGCCCAGCTTGCCGATCGCCTGCTGGCGGCTTTTGCCGATGACCTTGAAGTTGACAACTATCACCTGCGACAAGAGCTAAGCATCGGCGTTGCAATTTATCCCGTCGATGGCACCGATGCTAAAACGCTAATGAACAACGCGGATGCCGC
>PKZC01000372.1 GCA_003132905.1 Bryobacterales bacterium
GGAGTGGGCGATTTTAATGTACAAACATCTTGACCATCATTTGCGCCAGTTTGGGGTGTGACCGTCTCGAAAAGCGTCGATGTTGTTGAAAAACTCTTTCGGTGCCGGCTCGAACGAGGCACACGTGGTATTTTCCGACAGCAGCCTTTCGCTTAAACTCTCCCGATTCGACAATCGAACTGAAGAGGACACATGGCAGCATTCGCCCTGAGCAATATTTTCGATCACTTTATAAGAGTATTCGCCACGACGCCGTGCGATCGGGCGTGTGCAGTTCGGAACGTTTTGCGCCGATGGACGAAGTGGTAGACCATGAACGTTCCGGAAGACTCCAGTCAAACCGAACGGCGCAACCCCGCCTGCGCGCAATCCCTCGCGCGGGTTCACAGGATGTTGAGTAAGAGAGGTGAAGCGCGCCGCTGGCGCTTTGAAATCATCCAAGGCACGGCGCGGAACGTGTCGTTTCACCCCGGAGACACCAAACCTACGATCGAGGTAGATGGTCGACACATTCAGTTAGCGGTTCCGGGTGGTGATCCTCTTGCGCTATCCGAGGGAGACGACGTGCTTATCGCCGCTCGACTACGCGATCCTTGCTGCGGTTCGGTCTACTTCAACGAAACGACAGGCATCGGTTCGATCAATTCCACGCACAACCAAGCGCGCCGGATGCTGACAGCCGGAGCGGTCGGTGCGCTGGCAGCGGTAGCGATCATTCTGACCACCGTTCTGGCAGCCCGAGGTGACTCTCACTTCTCGGGAATCAGGGTAGTGCATATTGCGATGTACTTAGTATCGATAATTGTGAGTGGGGCCATTTTTGTGTTCTCTTGTTTCCTGTTCACAATTGGTGTACAGATGCGCAAAGTCTGCGCTCTCGTGAGGTTCGTGGCTGACGGGCGATGAGCGGGAACTCCGAGGGCGCCCAAAACGGCGATCGCGTTCCTCCCGATTCCTATTTCGCCAGCGTTTGCCACATTTCCTGGCTTTATTCCTGCGCCACCGCCCCAAGCGCTGCTATCCTCGGATCGATGTTTTTGCGCCATTCAATCCCGCCGCGATCGCGGTAATTATCCCTTGACAACACGTATGGAATGGGGCAGACTTAATCATGGACGGACGGAAAGACATCGCGGTTAAGCAGTCGATACCGCAACATCTCCGCTACACCGTCAACCATTTCAACGCGGAATTCCCCGACGATGATGCCTGCTTGGCGCACATTGCCAATGAACGGTATCCGGGCGGCATGGCTGCCTGTGAGAAGTGCCATCGGGTGACCAAGCATCACCGCATCAACGGGCGCACTTCTTATAGCTGCGATTACTGCGGCACTCACATCTACCCGTTAGCCGGGACCATTTTCGAGAAAACCACCACTTCACTGCGGCTGTGGTTCTACGCGATGTACCTGATGGGCTCGACNNGTTCTATGCGATGTACCTCATGTCTGCCACCCGCTGCGGAATCTCCGCGAAGCAAATTCAGCGCGAAATTGGCGTCACCTACAAAACTGCGTGGCGCATTTTCAAACAAATTCGCACTCTGATGTCTGAGGATTTGCAACTGGAGGGGCCGACGGTGGAGATGGACGAAACTTATTACGGCGGCGTTCGCAAATACGGTCGAGGCCGTCCGATGCGTGGGGATCGCGGCAAGACTCCTATCGTGGGCATTATCGAGCGCAAGGGTCGCGCCGTTGCCCGCGCCACTCAAGATGCCACCGGAGCGACTCTGTTGCCGTTGGTTCGCGATTACATCCTTCCCGACAGCACCGTCTACACCGACCAATGGAAGCCCTATGGCGGCATCGAGAACATCCGCCGACCCGACGGCAGCAAAGCTGGCTACATTCATCGGCGCATCAATCACAGCGCCCACGTTTACGTGCATGGCGACATTCATACCAATTCGGTTGAGGGATTCTGGAGCCTAATCAAACGGGGCATCGGCGGCGTCTACCACTCAGTTAGCTCGAGGTACTTGCAGACCTACCTGGACGAATACAGCTTTCGCTACAATCGAAGGGGCCAGGGCAACCTGATTTTCAAGTCGATTTTGGAGCAGGTTTCAAAGCGGGCTTTGGATTAATCGCCCTGGATAGCAAGCCGTGGAAGCCGCGCCGCGAGAGCGGGCGCATTTTCTCTTCTGTTTCCTTGCCGGGATGAAGAGGCTTGCCCGTTCGCGTCGGCTCGTTTGTGTGGCCTTCTGCCATTCCTAGCCAGTAGTGTATCACGCTGGCGGAAGGGCTGAAGTGCATTATCTTGGCGATCCATTTGGCTTCCTAGTTCCTGGTTCTGACAGCTTGCTTATGCTCAATCTTCAGTCATACTTCGACGAGAGTGGAACTATCGAGAACAACAGAACAATTTCCTTCTGCGGATTCGTTGGAACCAACCCCGAGTGGGCCGTATGTCACGGAAGATGGAAGCAGGCCTTAGACGCACTAGGGATCACAACTTTTAAGGCAAATACAGCACTGCATTACAAAAAGCCTTTGAGTCACGCAGTGCCAGCGCTAGGGATTGAAAAACGCGTCCGCGCCCTGACTCCGCTTATTAATGCGATCAGAAGTTCCGTTACCATCGGAGTTTCTACGGTCTTAGACTGCGTAGCCTTCAAGGCTCTCCCTGAGAAGGATAGAGGTCTTTTTCGTAACGATCCCACATATTTGACCTTCGTGCAGGCACTCGTCGCTATCCAATCGACGATTGAGACAATAAAGCCAAAGGAAGAAGAGGTCTGTGTCTCCATCATTTGTGACGACACATACAAGTACGCCAGCGAGTACCTAGTACATCGTACAGATAG
>PKZC01000423.1 GCA_003132905.1 Bryobacterales bacterium
GAGCGACCGGAGCTACGGGACCGACAGGAGCGGTTGGAGCAGCGGGAGCGACCGGAGCTACGGGACCGACAGGAGCGGTTGGAGCAGCGGGTGCAACAGGAGCGACCGGAGCGACAGGCGCCACGGGAGGAACTGGAGTAGCTGGAGCAACTGGGCCGACCGGTAGTACAGGCGCCAACGGACCGCCGACCCTCTTGAGCGGCTTCTGCGGCACCCCGGCGACGACCACGGGCTCGGGCCCCAGTTCAGGCGTTCTTCTGGGCTTGGGTTCCGAAGACGTGACGAATGGACAGTGCTTCAATGCATATACGGCGGTTACCGTTGTTGGGCTACCGATAACTTCGGCAGGTACCTTGCAGAATCTGACAGTGGCCTCCAACGCCACAATTCCACTTACGGTCCCGCCCACTGTTGCGACTCCAATTACGGTCACTGTCTTTGTGGACGGGATCGCGACGCCTATCCATTGCTCATTTACAGCGGCTACCACAGTTCCGGGCGCCTCCATGGTGTGCAGTGACTCAAGCGCAAATACGGCGGACACCGCCCCGGTGAACCCTGGTGACGTGGTATCGGTAGCAATTTCTACCACAGACTCGTCGATTCCTTCCGCGGGTATAACCTTAAGCATTCACGCCTCGCTGGAGAAGCAGTAGCGGCTGGGGATCCAGCAACCTATTCCGGGCGCGAGAAGCGGTCGATTAACATATCGACCGCTTCTGCTTCCAGGCGCGGCCCACGAAAACTCTGGATGCCTTTCTCGATAAGCTTTAGCCCCAAGAAGTTGCTCGGCATGTTACTGCTGGTGCTTCTTACGGTGGGAGTCGCCTACAGCAACCACTTCCAGAATGCTTTTCATTTTGACGACTGGCACACGGTCGTCCAGAACGTCTCCGTTCAAAACATCAAGAACCTTCCCAGGTTCTTTACCGATCCCCAGCTATTCAGCACCATGCCCACCCACCAGGTTTATCAGCCGGTTACAGTCGCCACGCTGGCAATTGACTACTGGCTAGCCGGAGGCCTCCAACCGTTCTACTTTCATCTCTCCACGTTCCTGTGGTTTCTGGTGATGCTGATCCTGCTCTTCTTGCTCTTCCGCCGCATCATGGATATTGCCGACGAACATCCTTCCAATTGGCAATTCGCCTTGCTCGCGATGGCTTGCTACGGATTGCATCCGGCCATCGCGGAAACCGTGAATTACATCATCCAGCGCGCCGACATTTATTCCACGCTGGGTGTGGTGGCCGCTCTGGTTTTGTATCTCCAGTGGCCGGCCGGGCGAAAGTGGGGCGGCTACATGCTTCCCGCCGTCATCGGCATGCTGGCTAAGGCGCCGGCTCTGATCTTTCCGCTTATTCTGCTGTTCTACGTGTTCCTGTTCGAAGCCGGCGGCAGCTTGAGTCCCCGAAATTGGGCTGAAGACCGAGGGAAATGGTCGGCGTCTTTCAAGACCACGCTTCCGGCGTTCATCATCGGCGCTGCCACGGCTGGTCTTATTTGGAAGATGACTCCGCGCCAGTTCTCGCCCGGCGCAGCATCCGGCTTGCTCTACCGAGTAACTCAGCCCTTCGTCGCACTGCACTATTTCAAGTCGTTTTTTCTGCCCACCGAACTCAGCGCCGATACCGACTGGACGCCCGTCTCCGCGATATTCAGCACCGAATCCATCATGGGCTTCGCATTCCTGGCCGCCATGCTGGTATTGATTGTTCGCACATCCGAGCGTCGGGAAACCCGGCCGATCGCCTTCGGAATCCTATGGTTCTTCTTCGCGCTGATTCCCACATCGATGACGCCGCTGGCCGAAGTAACCAACGACCATCGCATGTTCTTTCCCTTTATTGGGCTCGCACTGGCTGTGGTATGGACGTTGCGCTTGCTGCTGTTCCGAAAGACAGCCCGGCTGACAACGCATCCTGCGCTGGAGCGTTCTGGTTGGATCGCCGCCTTGTGCATTCTGATCCTTGCAGCCGCAGGGACGTGGCAACGCAACCGCGTCTGGCGGACCGAGGAATCGCTGTGGCGAGACGTCACCCTGAAGAGTCCGAAAAACGGCCGCGGCCTTATGAACTACGGCCTCACTCAAATGAGCAAAGGCGACTACGGCACCGCTTTGAATTATTTCGAAGACGCCCTCGCTTACACCCCGAATTATTCTCTTCTTGAGATCAACCTCGGGATCGCGAGCGGCGGATTAAGAAAAGATGCCGCGGCCGAGGCTCATTTTCGCCGCGCTCTCTCACTGGCGCCCAACGACGCCGAGAGTTATTACTATTACGGCCGCTGGCTAAAATCCAAAGGACGCACCGCCGAAAGCATTGCAAACTTGGAAGCCGCCCTCGAAGCCAGTCCTAACGACATTGATGCGCGCGACTTGCTGATGCAGACTTATTCCGAGCAACGCAACTGGAGTGAACTGAGGCGCGTGGCTAACGACACTTTGCGGCTGGCTCCGAACGAGGCTGCGGCTCGCAGCTTTCTGGCCACGGTGCAAACGCGGGAGCAGGAAATTGCCTCCGCTGAAAACAAAATGCGCCAGGCGCCAACTCCGGATGGACTGATCGATCTGTCCTTGTTGTATTACCAAGCAGGAAAATACTCAGACTGTATTCGGACCGCCAAACGGGTGATCGAACTGAAACCGGACTCCGCCGAGGCCTACAACAACATCGCGGCCGCCTACAATTCGATGGGGTTGTGGGACGACGGCATTCAAGCCGCCCGCGAAGCCACCCGGCTGAAGCCGGATTTTGCAATCGCGAAGAACAATCTGCTGTTTGCGATCGCTCAGAAACAACGCGCCGCCGGAGTCCCAGCCGCGCCCGTTGCAAAACGGCCTTGAATCCTCCGCCGGGCTTCCCATCCGCTAATCGTTATCTTCCGCGCCCGGTGAAAAGATGAGCGCGCGCTGGATTGAAAAGCTCGCCACGAACAACAGCGATTCAACCATCACCTTTGCATATACGACGTTGATGCCGTATCGGGAATGCAGGGACTGTATGCACAGATACGATATCAGCGCATTCACGCAAAACAGAATATAGTATTTCACCAGCGGACCAAAAAGGCCCCCCCGGTTCTGAAACACGTAGCGCTTGTTCAGCCCAAAATTAAGCACAGACCCAATCACCACTCTGCCCAGCAAAAGGCTTAGGATGAGGTTGCCCGTGCTCCGGTAGGTCAACGTGAAGATAACCAGGTCCGTCAGGCCGGCCAGCAGCGATGAGAGCAAAAATCGAAAGAGGACGAAGTATATTTTGGCCGAATCGATCAGTGGATTAAAGTGGGACGATTCATTGCGCCCAATGTAAATGGTCTCGATCGGCTCTTCCACAATGCCCCGCGCTTCCGTGCGGGCCGCGATCAGCATATTCATCTCGTACTCATAGCGCTCGCCTTCAATCTGGAGGCCGCGAGCGCAAAATTCGCGCGACAGCCCGCGCAGGCCAGTCTGCGTGTCCGAGATTCTTTTGCCGATCAGAAAAGTGAACAACCAGCGCGTCAAAGTATTGCCTAAGCGGCTGCGCAGCGGTACTCCTTTTTCAAATCGCCGCGCGCCCAGCACCAGGTACTTCGGGTGGCTTGCCAATTGGCGTGCAACCGAGACCGTATCGTCCGGTGCATGCTGGCCATCCGCATCCGCCGTCACCACGCCAATGAAATCCGGAAAGTTCAGCAGAAAGTGATTGAATCCCGTTTTCAGCGCTCTGCCTTTTCCCAGATTCACCACATGTCGAAGAAGCGTGCAGCCCGGAGTAGCCGCAACCTCCCGAAGTACTTCGTCGCAACATTTATCGCTTCCATCATTCACCACCAATACCGCGCCGAAGCCCTTTTCGAGTAACCGCGCTACGAATTGGGGGAGTCCCAAATCCGGATTGTAGGCTGGAATCAAAACGGCCACTCGCTGCAAGGCTCCGTCCCTGGCGCTGATCGGCGGTGCGAGTTCGGCGTACGGGTCCATTGGTGGCCAACTGATTCAATATAGGGGAACTACCCCAATATAGTCCCACTCCGCGTGTTTTGCGGAGTAGCTGGCATACTATGCCGTACTGCTTTGCTTCCTCGTGCTGGCGCGCAAATGGGACTCTCTTAACCGTTACAACCCCGCGCATCCACAGACCAAACTAGAGTGAGTATGGTAACAATGGGACATCCGAATAGTAAGTTGTCTGACCGTCAGTAGTACTGGACCGCCTAAAGGTCCAGGAGAGTTCCGTCGATATACGGCACTTAACGGTCAACGGAGGATAACGCATGAATAAAGATCGGACGCCACGGCAGCGTTTCGAATCGGGAAAGTGGATTGTCCTTAGTTTTCTCTTGTTTTTCAGTCAGTTAGGCTTTGCAAAGGTTTCTGGGCCCTCTACCCTACAGAGCGTCACGCCCGCCCTCGGCTCCCTATTGGGTGGCGCGAAGGTAACCATTACAGGACATGCTCTCTATCTACCAGAAAACGTTACCTTTGGTGGCGTTCCGGCGACAGTTCTTTCCAGCGGCGTATCCTTTATCGACGTCCGGACCCCCGGCCATGCACCCGGCGCGGTGGATGTAACGGTCGTAAACTCAGGCGGTTTTACCACGGTACTCACAGCCGGTTATACCTACAACATCGCGATAGCCACCTCTACCCTGCCGGATGGCATCGCCGGAAATTCGTACAACCAAACGCTTGCCGCGGAGGGCGGAGTTGAACCGTATCACTGGCAGGTGGCGGCGGGAAGTTTACCTTCCGGCCTCAATTTGAACTCCTCAACGGGAGCCATAACAGGCCAACCGGCCGCCAATTATGGAACCGCCACGTTCACCGTGCAGGCTTCCGATTCGTCGCCCCATCCATTAAGTGCAACTTCCAGTCTTTCTATTACTATTGATATTGGCTTAAAGCCCGGGCCAGTTCCCGCGTCATTTTTCGGAATATCGGTCATTGATTCCGGAATATGGCCTTCCGTTTCCTTCGGCGCCTTCGGCAAAGGAGGGCAAACCACATGGCCTTACCTCGAACCGGCCAAGGGACAATTCAACTGGACCAAGCTGGATGCTTTTGTTGCCAGCGCCAAATCGCACGGGTTTTCTATTTATTGGACCAACCACGAAGTGCCCGAGTGGGCGGCTGCCGATACCTCCACCTGCAGCGTCCCGCAAACCGTTCCAGTGTGTACGTCAACGGTTGCAAATATCGCCGATTGGGATGAATTTTGCGACGCCCTGGTCCAGCGCTACAAGGGCCAGATCATGATGTACGAACTCTGGAATGAACCCAACACGCAACATTTCACGGGCACAACCGCCCAGATGGTGGAACTGACCCAGCACCTCTACGATGCCGTTCGTGCGAACGATCCACACGCTCTTATCGCATCGCCATCCGCCACCAACACCACTTGGCTGGGCAATTACTTCGCCTCGGGTGGTCCAATTGGGGTCGACGTAGTCACCGTGCATGGCTATCTCCCTTCTGTTTCGAACAATGAGCCGGAGACGCTGGCCACGTACAAGGTAATCCCCTGGCACGCCGTGATGTTGCAGTATGGCCTTCAAAATAAGCCAATTTGGGACACCGAAGGTTCGTGGGGCTCCGATTTCGCGGCGGCGCTCGATCCGGATGCCGAGGCGGCATTCCTGGCCCGCTACTATCTGCTTCACTGGTCGGCCGGAGTCACGGCGTTTTACTGGTATGCGTGGGATAGTCCCACTTGGGGCAGCCTGTCGAACTCGGGCCCGGCCAGCAAAGCGGGTATCGCCTACGGTCAGCTCGACCAATGGATGACCGGCGCCACCATGACGCAGCCTTGCTCCGTTCAAGGTACCGTCTACACTTGTCCTTTTACTCGCCCGAATGGCTATACGGCGTCGGCGGTATGGGATTCCAGCCGCACCTGCACTTCTGGCGGCGGTTGCCCAACCTCCAACTACACCGCTCCCAAGTCTTTTGTTCAATATAGGGATCTTACGGGGGCTGTAACCTCAATCCAATCAGGGCAAGTGGTCTTGATTGGCGCTAAGCCCATCCTACTAGAAAACAAGAATCCGTAATCGTACTGGTTCGGCGAGTACTAGTCCCCTCGTTCCATTGGCACACGAATGCGCTTCCGGCACCATAGTGACAGTTGAGTTCGGAAAATTTTTGATTTCTCCTCGGAAGCAGAAATTGCCGACTGGGAGCTTGGCCGAGTGCTCACCGGCTGGGCTCCCGCAACTAAATCCGCCATTTCTCACAGCTTCAACAGCTTCTCCGCGTTGCGACCCGCTATTTTATCCCTGTCATCTACGCTGAGGGGCAGGCTGTCCAGAAACTCGCGTCCCTGCTCATTCGGGCTAAACGGATAATCCACTGAAAACAGGATGCGGTCCGTCCCTAGCACTTGCTGCATACATTGGAATGGGGGCAGGGTGAAGTAGCCGCTGGTAGTCAGATAGAAATGCTCGCGGAAATACTCGCCGATGGAGCGCTTGAGGTGCGCCGCGCCCCGCCCGAAGACCATTTCGGCGCGCGCGATCGAGAAAGGCAGATTTTCACCCATGTGCCCGAGGATAATCCTTAGCTTGGGAAAGCGGTCGAACACTCCGGTAATCATGAGCCGTAAACTGTGCATGCCTGTCTCCACATGCCAACCCCAGCCGGCGGTGGAAAGAAAGAATCCCAATGAGCCGGGAAGACCGCTGTAATACGCCTCCATCACTGCTTTCGGCGGGGGTGCGGGATGCAGATAGATCGGGACGTCCAGCGTTTGCGCGGCCTCAAAGATCGGTGTAAAGCGCGGATGATCGAGAAATTGACCATTGGCCGTGCCGTTGAGCATGACGCCTTTGCAGCCGAGTTGCCGGACGCACCGCTCCAACTCCAGGGCCGCGTTTTCCGGTTCGTGCAGAGCCAGAGTTGCAAAGGCGGCAAAACGATCGGGATGCGCTTGAACGGCCGCCGCCATTCGGTCGTTCGCGTCGCGCACCAGAGCCTTCGCTGAGGCAGCGTCCAGCTTATCCACTGTGTTAGCCGCCAACGAGAGAACCTGCATATCGATCCCGGCGGCATCCATATCGGCGATCCGCCCGGCGCCCACATCGAGCAGCTTGGCCTGCAACGACTGCATGAATGCCGGGGAAGCGCCGGTGTCGGACATCTGTGCCACCTTCACGACATCGGGGGTCGTCATGTGTTCTTCCAGTGCAACGATGCGCATCCGCACATCATACAGCCGAGCGCCCTGCCAGTGCCATTGTAGTTATCGGGTCGCGCCAGTAAGTTGGATGGATGCCTCGGAAGTCTCGTCGTGCAGGGGCAGTCCTCAAGATGTGAAGCTAAGCGCAGCGGCAAATATCGGACGACTACTTTTGGCCCTTGCCAATCAACGCCACCGTTTGCGGACTCCAGGGATCGCTGTCGTGGATACTCAACAAGCCCCCGCTCTTCCCGATAATCGTCGGTTTGAACACAATCGAAATGCTGCACTGCTGTCCCGTAGAGAGGTTTCGCGAAGAGCAATCGTCGGTCTCTGAATAGTCACCGACAATCGTCACGGGTCGCAATTTCAGAATTGACGAGCCTGCGTTTGTGACGGTAATGGTTTGAGGCGCGCTGGAAGCTCCCTCGCGGAGATTGCCGAAGTTCAATGTCGTTGCCGACAAGGTAACCGAAGAGCCCTTCCCGGAATGAACTGCCGACAGAGCATGTTGGTAGCCCTCGTGATAGTCGGCATACCCGGGATACACCGGGTCAAGCGCCAGAAGTAGATCGTTGGCATAGATTTCAAACACGGTCGCATGGTGTTCCACAGCGAAGGAAAGCAGCGGGGGCAGCGGACCCGTCTGTTGTTGAACGCCGTCCCAGCAAGAGGGCGTGCAGGTTGCCGACGGATCGGTTTGTCCTACCGGCTGCAATTCAAAGAGCGGCGTCGGCTTCACGCTCGAATATTTTGAAAACAAGTGACACCAATCCGACGAGCACGTTGGATAACTCGTAATATCGCTCGCGCGAAGACCTTGATAACCGATGCCGAATCCCTCCGAGATGTCGTTCGCCGCCTCGCCTTCGGAGTAGCTTAGGTCGTCATCATAAGCCGCTACGGGGCCGATGATCGGGAAGCGTGGGTTCTGCGATCTGATGTAAGTCAGAATTTCCAAGTCCAGGTTAAGGATGGTCCGCCGGAACGATTCTCCCGGGAGAAACTTAGTGAGTTCCGTTTCGCAGTTGGGATAGATGGCCGCGCCGCCGGTGAGTCCAAAGCGGATATACCCGATGTGCGGATTGTTTTCGTAGTGTCGAAGAACTTCCGTGATGAACTGCTTGTAATAGTGCTTGAACGGTGTCTCCCACATCACGGGATAGCTTCCATTTAGCGTTCCGTCTCCCGGAAACGCTTGGCAAGTCACCGTATCCACCAGGTTCATCACATAGGCGGGTGTGGCGTGGTTGGCGAAGTTATCGCTATTGATGCCGGATTCGCTGATGGACCAGACTGTCAAATTGACGGTTTTCCCAAGGTTGATATAAGGCTGTATCACCGCGTCAAACGTCGTCCAGTCGTATTGTCCGCCAGGAGCGTCAGGGCCGTTGTCCACCATCGACCAAAGCAACGGGGGATTCACGCCGTCGACTAAGGGACTAGACGCCACATACTTCAAAAAGTCCGCAGTGTATTGGGGTCCCGGAAAGGTCAGATAAGTGAGTGGTGGAAAGGCCGCGTTGACGGTAATTTTGGGCGTTGATGTCGCTGTTGACGTTTGGGCCGGCAAGGAAAAGGGCAGGCAGAACGCGATCAGTACTATAGCCGCCTTCTTGTGAAGGTGCAAATCAGTCATAAGATTCCGATAAGACAGCCTGGTGGACGGTGCTCGCTTCGCTCCAAAACAGGATGCCCGGGTAATGATTGTATCCCACTAGGTATTCAAATCATAAGAAAAGTCCTGTAACGAATATGCATTTAGTACTACACGACCTAAGCGAAATAGACGATGGCCGCCTTTTGAGGCCGCGTCCCGTTTTGCAGCCAGTCGATGTAGCCTTATATGGTGCGTGGAGAATCGAAAATGAGAGCAGCTCTCTTGACATGGACCGCGATTCTGGCGGTCTCGACAACGATACAGGCTTATGCCGGAGAGAACGCGAAGCCGCTGGTGGTTGGTTCGCAGGGAAGTTTTTTTGTGGGCGGTGAGACCAGAACGTCCAAGGAACTGAGCGGCAGCACCACGGGCCCCGGCGCGGGCGTGGAAGGTGACGTAACCGTTAATCAGATGTACGTACAGTACCAGACGCCGTTAAATGCAAATCAGCATGTGCCGGTGGTGATGGTCCACGGCTGCTGCCTGAGCAGCAAGACCTGGGAAACAACTCCGGACGGAAGAATGGGCTGGAATGAATATTTCTTGCGTAAGAATCGCTCCGTATATCTGGCCGACCAAAGCTCGCGAGCCCGTTCCGGCTTTGACGCCACCAAGATCAACGCCGTTAAGTTAGGGAACGCTCCGCCCAGCCAGCTTCCAAACATCTTCATGGCCAGCCATCAGACTTCCTGGACTTTGTTTCGCTTTGGCCCCACCTTCAACAACGCCTTTCCAGATGAGCAATTCCCCGTGCAGGCTGCAGACGAACTTTACAAACAAATGATTCCCGATCTCAACGGGTTTCTTCCCATGCCCAATCCAACCTGGAAGAATATGGCCGCATTAGCGGTTCAACTGCACGGCGCGGTGTTGATTGGCCATTCTGAATCCGGGTTCTTTCCCGAAGAAGCGGCGATGATCAATCCGGTTGGCGTCAAAGGCATCGTGTCCATCGAAATGGGCTGCACCATCAATCTGAAGCCCGACCAACTGGCAACGCTCGCGAAGATTCCCATTCTGGTTATGTTCGGCGATCATTTAGGAGATATTCCGGGTCCCTTCGGAAATATCTGGCCGGCGAATCTCGACACTTGCAACAAGTTCGTCCAGCAAGTGACCGCCGCCGGCGGTGATGCACGCATGATGTACCTTCCCAAAATGGGCATCAAGGGAAACAGCCACATGATGATGCAGGACAAGAATAATCTGCAGCTCGCCGACTTGATCCTGGGATGGATCGACGAACGCGTGGAAGGCAAGAAGGTCAGTCACAAATAAGTGATTTCCGCGAAGCCCTCTTCGAGCGATGGCGGAATCATCTGTTGCGCCATTTTGCGGATCGCTTCTTCGGGAACCACGCGTTCGCGCGCCTCATTACGGGCGATGCAGATGTCGACCGGAACATCGAAAAACAGCGCTTGCAATTTGCAGCCCAAGCGTCGCGCGAGTTTCACATACGGTTCGCGCTCCCAGAGCGTCAGATGCGTCGCATCCACATAAGTAACTGGCCGGTCCGCCTGGATACGCTGGCGAATCAGATAGCGGATCACCGAGAAGGTGCGTGCGTTCATGGTCTGATCGTGCGGGTCGTCAGCGATAAGGCGGCGGATTTCGTCCGATGAGATGGCATTCACGCCGAGTCGCGCCAGATAAGTCGATTTGCCGGAGCCAGGCAGACCGACGGTGATAATCAGCTGCACTAAACGATGTAGCGTCCGGCGGCCAGAAGCCGCTCTGCGATCCGGCGGCGAGCCGCAATTGCGTTCACGGGCTCAAACTTGGTGAAGCGCTTCAACACGGCGAGATTCGTGCGCAGGGCATCGCCTTCCGAACTGGCGGCCAGAACATTGCGCGCGGCGCTCTCAACAATCTCCATAGATTCGCGCAGAAACACGGGACAAGCATCGGCTGCGATTTCGCCCTTACGCAGTTTGACGAGTTTTTGCGCCCGCAGATACACCGACTCCATAACGAATGCGTTCATGGCAACATCGGTAATGGATGCGAGAATCTCCTGTTGCTCTTCGAGCGAAGCGCCGAATTTTTGATATGCCACTCCCAGCGAGAACAACGCGGTTTTCTTGGCGTTGTCGACTAATCGTGCGTCCTCGCTCGCGCCGGATCCAACTGCCGGCCCACCCAGAATCTCGGCTTGCAGGTTCTTCACCGCTTCTACCAGAGGCAATTGTCCGCGTTGCGCGCGCTTCAGCAACATGCCGGTGGCAAGCAGCCGGTTGATTTCGTTCGTCCCTTCGAAAATCCGATTAATGCGCGAATCACGATAGCAGCGCTCGACGACGTAATCCTGATGATATCCGTAGCCGCCGTGAATTTGGACCCCTTCGTCGGTCACGTAATCCAGCATCTCGGACGCATAGATTTTGATATAGGAACACTCCGCCGCGAACTCCTCCACCGCCTTGAGTTCCGTTTGAGCCGCGTTGGGTTGCTCCCAGGAAAAACCTTCCAGGTGGCTCTCAATGAGCCCGACCACGCGATACGTCGCTGCTTCGGTAGCGAAGATCCGGATAGCCATTTCGGCCAGCTTGTGCTGGATCAAACCGAACTCGGCGATCGATTTGCCGAAGGCTTTGCGTTCCTTCGCGTAGTTCAGCGAGACGCGCAGCACTTCTTTTGCGCCGCCGCAGGCGAACGCGCCCAGCTTTAAACGCCCAATGTTCAGGATGTTGAAAGCGATGATATGTCCGCGGCCGATTTCGCCCAGAACGTTTTCCACCGGCACCGGCACGTTGTCCAGATAGATGGCCGTGGTGGAACTGCCCTTGATGCCCATCTTCTTTTCTTCGGCGCCCGCAGCCACGCCCGGAAATTTGCGCTCCACCAGAAACGCGGTGAACTTCTCGCCATCCACCTTCGCAAAGATGGTGTAAAAATCGGCCGCGCCACCGTTGGTGATCCACATTTTCTGGCCGTTCAAGATGTAGTGCTTGCCATCCGGGCTCAAGTCGGCGCGAGTGCGGGCGGCCAACGCGTCCGATCCAGCTTGCGGTTCGCTCAGTGCATAGGCAGCCACCAGTTCCGCGTTCGCTAGTCGAGGAAGGTAGCGCTGCTTCTGCTCTTCGGTCCCAAAAAGCAACAGGGGCAGCGCGCCGATACCGCTTTGTCCGCCGTGCCAGGCCGCATACGAGCCATCCTTGGCGATCCCCTCGGCCACCAGCATGGCGGAGGTCAGATCCATCTCCATGCCGCCGTATTTCTCAGGAAGATGCACCGAGGTAAGGCCGAGTTGTCCGGCCTTGCGCAGCACCGCTACTGCAACACCCGGCTCTTGATGCTGGATCGCGTCCACGTTCGGCGCGATTTCCTTGATCCAGAATTCTTCGGTGGTGCGAGCGATGGCCCGGTGCTCGTCGGTGAAGTCTTCGGGCGAAAAAAAGTATTCGGGCGACGCCCGCTCGATGAGGAACGAGCCGCCTTTAGGCTTCGTGGGAGAGATTGTCGAGGATGCCATCGGAATTGTTCCTTATCAGATTTTCGAAGATGCCGGCGGCGCCTTGGCCTCCGCCGACGCACATGGTAACCATGCCATAGCGCGTATCTTTGCGAAGCATCTCGCGCAAGATGGTAGCGGTGAGCTTCGCTCCAGTGCACCCCAGCGGATGGCCCAGCGCGATGCCGCCGCCGTTGGGGTTCACGCGATCGAGATCAAGCCCCGCATGGCGAATCACGGCCAGCGCCTGCACCGCAAAAGCTTCGTTTAGTTCGATCACACCGATGTCTTCCTTTTTCAGGCCGGCCAGCGCCAGAGCTTTGGGAATGGCCACTACCGGCCCGATTCCCATGATCTCGGGCGGCACGCCCGCCACGGCAAAGCTGACAAATCGAGCCATCGGTTTCAGCCCCAGCTCCTTAGCTTTCTTATCGGACAGAACGATGGCCGCGGCAGCGCCGTCGCTGGTTTGCGATGAATTGCCGGCGGTGACAGTGCCGTCGGATTGAAACACGGGTTTCAGTTTCGCCAGCGCTTCGAGCGATGTATCGGCTCGTGGACCTTCGTCTTTCAGGAATGTACCGGAACCGTTCAGCAGAACCGGCACGATCTCATCATCAAACTTACCCGCGGCTTGTGCGTGCAGAGCGTGTTGATGGCTACGATAGGCGAACCGATCCGCGTCTTCCCGGCTGATGCCGTACTTTCTCTGCACCTGTTCGGCGGTGAGGCCCATGCCCATGTAAATCTGCGGCAGATGATCCACCATCCAAGGATTAGGCGCAAATTTGTTGCCCGCCATCGGGATCATGCTCAGCGATTCAGTGCCACCCGCGATGATGATTTGCGCGCCGCCGGAACGGATGCGATCGGCAGCCATGGCGATTGCTTGCAGGCCCGACGAGCAGAAGCGATTGATGGTGATGCCAGGTACAGAATCGGGCAGGCCCGCCCGCAGAGCGGCAATGCGGGCGACGTTCATGCCAGACTCGGCCTCAGGCATAGCGCAGCCAAGAATTACGTCGTCGATTTCTTCCGGCGCGATCGACGGATGCTTTTCCAGCAGACGCCGGATAACAATGGCCGCCAGATCGTCAGGGCGGGTGTTGCGCAAGGTGCCCTTGGGCGCTTTGCCCACCGGCGTTCGCAGGCAATCGAGAATTACTGCTTCCATGGTTTATTTAAAGCCTGGTTTATTCAAAGTTTCAATTCCGGAGCGGTTTGCCCGTCTTCAGCATATACTGCATGCGCTCCTGCGTCTTCGGATTACCGCACAAGCTCAGGAAGCCCTCGCGTTCCAGGTCGAGCAAATACTGCTCGGAAACGTTCTGCTGTCCGGGGAACCCACCTCCGCTTAAAACATGCGCCAGCTTCTCGGCGATCGTCAGGTCATAATCGCTGATGAAATGGCCCTCACGCGCCGACCACGCACCCAACTTCATCAACGCGTATGCGCTTTCGCCCGNNCCCGCCACTTTAATATCGCTGCGCGGCACGCCGGGCGAATAGTTGGGAACCAGTGAGAGCGCCAGCGCCTTAGCATCGAAGATCAAGCGTTCGGGATTTATCGAAATGGGGTCGGCTCGATGAAGCAAGCCGAGTTTCTGTGCGTCTTCGGCGCTGGACGAAACTTTCGCATAGCCGATCAATTCGAAGATGCGCAGCGGATCTTTCAACCGCGCCAGCAATTCTTTACAGCCGCCGCCCGCTGGGATTAAACCGACGCCCACCTCCACCAAGCCAATGTAAGTTTCCGCCGATGCTTGCGCGCGCGTGCAGTGCATCACCAGTTCGCAGCCGCCTCCGAGTGCGCGAGAGAACGGCGCGGCGACTACAGGTTTGGCTGAGTACTTGAGCGCCATGTTCATCTGCTGAAAGCGCTGGACGGCGAGATTCAGATCTTCCCATTCACCCTCTTGCGCCGCCAGCAGCACCAGCATCAGGTTCGCGCCCGCGCTGAACGTCTCGCCTTCATTCGCGATAATCATCGCGTCGAAGTTGCGATTGGTTTCTTCCAGGCCCGCGTGCACCATCGCGATGTTGTCTTCGCCCAGCGTATTCAGTTTGCTATGGAATTCCACGCATAGAACGCCATCACCCAAATCAACCAGCGATGCTCCAGTGTTCGCAAACACCACGCCGTGGGTTCGTTTGCGGTCGCGCAACGTCAAAATGCCGGGACGGGGTTCAATCGGTTGATAGCCATGAGAACGGAAGTCGAAATATTCCGTAGTGGGGCGGCGAAGGGGCTCGGGCGGCCGATAGAGCGCAATAATGCCCCGCGACAGCGCGTCCTTAATGTTAGGCGGGAGTGGGCGCCGCTCCATCTCCAGGCGCGTGACCACTTCGAGAAAACCGATGGCGTCCCACAGTTCGAATGGACCCAGTTTGTGCCCATAACCCCAGCGCATGGCCCGATCGATTTCAACGATGCGATCCGCAATCTCGGGGATCATTTCCGCGCAGTAGAGGAAGAGATCGCTCAGGATCTTCCATAAGAACCGGGCCGCGCGATCGTCAGACCGGAGAAGCGTTCGGACGCGCTCACCCAAGTCTTCGATGTTGCGCACCGCCTCCACGGCAGCGAAGCGAGGCTTTTGGAGCGGCTGGTAGTCGAGCGTTTTCCAATCCAGAGCCAGGATCTCGCGATCCTTGCCCACCCGCTTGTAAAAGCCCTGGCCGGTTTTGTCGCCCAGCCATTTTCGCTCGATCATCTGTTTTTCGAAATCCAGCGGAAGGAAGCGATCGCGCCACCGGTCGTTGGGAACAAGATCATAAAGATTTGTTCCGACGAAAGCCCATACATCGATGCCCACGAGATCGAGCAGACGGAAGCTCGCGGTATTCGGCACGCCGNNTGAGCGCGTCCACTTCTTCGATCGTGAAATCCTCTTCCAGCATGGTCTTCCCGATGGTGCCGCCCAGGAAGCTGCCGATCCGATTGGCGATGAAATTGGGAGTGTCTTTAGTGCGAACCACGCCTTTGCCGAGACGGCGATCGGCGAACTGCTCTACATCCGCCAGGATCTTCGGATCCGTCTCGGGCCCTGGAATCAGCTCCATCAAGTGCAGGTAACGCGGCGGATTGAAAAAGTGAGTGCCCAGGAAGTGGCGGCGAAACTCGGCCGGGAAACCCTCGGTGATCTTGGCGAGCGGAATGCCGCTGGTGTTGGTGGAAAGGATTGTGCCGGGTTTGCGCACAGCGTCCACCTTGCGCCACAACGCGCGCTTGGCGTCCAGGTTTTCAACGATGGCCTCGATCACCCAGTCGCAACCGGCGAGCTTCTCGAGATCGTCATCGAAATTACCCGCTTCCACCAGCGCGGCCTTCTCATCGGTAAAGAATCCGCCGGGGCGCTGTTTCAAAGCTTTCTGGACGCCTTGCAGCGCGGGCGCGTTGCGATTCGGCTGGCCGGCTACATCCAGCAGCAGCGAGGAAATGCCCGCATTCGCGAAATGCGCCGCGATCCGTGAACCCATGGTGCCCGCCCCGAGCACCGCAACACGACGAATGGTCCGCATGTGAGGTCAGCGCCAGAGCAGGGGAGCGTCCATGCGAACGTCGAAAAGCAGCACTTCGCTATCGGCGTTGAATTGAAGTTCCAGTTCGCGAGCGTCGGTGATTCCAACGCCATCGCCTTGGCGAAGATCGAGGCCGGCCACGCCAAGTTCGCCGTGTACTATCTGAATCCATGCGCCCCAGCCCGCTTCTAGGGAATGCCGGGCTACATCGCCCGCGCGAAACAATCCAGCCCAAATCCGTGCATCGGTATTGATTGGCATACTGCCGTCTTCGCCGTTGCGCGAGACATAAAGTCGAAAACGGCCTTGGCGTTCCTCCGGCGTGTATTTGAGCTGATGATAAGCCGCCGTGGTTCCAGGCCGGTCTGGGATCAGCCACATCTGGTAGTTGTGCTCCACCACGTTGTCCACATTCTCTTCCGAGTGGACAATGCCGCGGCTACCGGCGCTGATATGCTGCATCTCGCCCGCGGTGATGGCCGCGTGGTGGCCCATGTTGTCGCGATGCGTCAGCGTTCCGGCCGCGACATAGGTGACAATCTCGGCGTCGCGATGCGGATGGGTGGGGAAGCCGGAGCGCGGCTGAATATGATTCTCGATCATCACACGCAGCGGTCCGAAATTGTTCCAGACCGGATCGCGATAACCGGCGAAAGAGAAC
Organism: Bryobacterales bacterium; assembly: GCA_003132905.1. The sequence goes on from PKZC01000423.1 coordinate 16,461, forward strand.
GTCATGTAGTTGTCAGTCCAGCCAAAATCCTCGAAGCCGCGCTCCTGGCTGCGGCGCAAAAGGACGGCGGGAGTAGCGGTTTCCATATCTAAATGTTCACCGCGCTCATGTGCTGCTCGGGGTAGCGCGTGCCGGCGGTGCTGCCTTTGGGAAGCACGCGATCGATCTCACGTAACTCCACGGGAGTGAGCACAATGTCCAATGCTTTGAGATTTTCCTCCAGGCGCGAGCGCTTTTTCGTTCCCGGGATGGGCACGACGTCTTCGCCTTGCGCCATCACCCAGGCCAGCGCGATCTGCGCGGGAGTGGCAGCCTTGGCATGCGCTAGCGTTTCAATGTGACGGACCAGGTCTAGGTTTTTGTAGAAATTATCACCTTGGAAACGCGGGTTGAAACGGCGGAAGTCGTTCTCGGGAATGTCCTCGGGCCGTTTGAATTGGCCGGTGAGGAAGCCGCGGCCGAGCGGGCTGTAAGCGACGAAGCCGATTCCCAATTCGCGAACAACGCCGAGTATGTCTTCTTCGGGATCGCGAGTCCAGAGTGAATATTCCGTTTGCAGGGCGCTGATGGGGTGCACGTGATGCGCGCGTCGAATAGTGCCGGAAGCAGCTTCGGAAAGCCCTAAATACCGGACCTTCCCTTGCTTCACCAGATCGGCCATCGCTCCCACGGTGTCTTCAATCGGGGTTTTCGGATCCACTCGATGCTGGTAGTAAAGATCGATGACGTCCACATTCAGGCGCTGGAGCGATGCTTCGCAACACGCGCGAACATATTCGGGACTTCCGTTCACGCCCAGGAATTTTCCGTCCGGCGATCGTTGATTGCCGAACTTGGTGGCAAGCACCACGTCTTTGCGCCGGCCGTGAATCGCTTTGCCAACTAGCACTTCATTCTTAAACGGACCGTACATGTCCGCGGTGTCGAGGAAGTTCACCCCGCGATCGAGAGCGAGGTGAATGGTCGCGATAGATTCGGCATCGTCGGTATTGCCGTAGAACTCCGACATGCCCATGCATCCCAATCCCATGCGGGAAACTTTCAGTCCAAGCGAACCTAATGCGACTTGCTTCATATGTCCTTTCTGAATAGGAAATGCCTAGCCCACCGGAATTTCGGGCTCAGGCGCGTGATGCCTGCGCAGCGGCACGTCGCGCAACAGCACGTGCAATATTATGGCGAGCGTCATGATTACCGCGCTGGCGAAGAAGATGCGCTGCAAGCCGTGTAAGAGCCCGATTCGCACGTTCGCGAGTAACATCTGCAATAAGTGAATTCCTGCGGGGGAGCCGCCGAACGTCGCATCCAACTTGGGACGTAATTGGCCTAGCAACAGCGGATTCGAGAATAGTTTTAGCGTCGCGGGAGGCGTGTCAGCCGGAATTCCCGCCATCAGATCGTGATGATAACTGGTCAGCAACACGCTTCCGAAGATCGCAACTCCCATGGTGCTGCCGATGGATCGGAAGAACGCCGTGGATGCCGTGGCCGCGCCCATCTGCTTGCGCGGAGCGACGTTTTGCACTGCCACAGTGTAGACCGGTTGCAGCAGGCCCATGCCAGTGCCCGCGATGATCATGGCAAGAATCACGTCGGCGCGCTGCGTTGCGATGCCCATGCGCGCGAATAAAATCATGCCGCTCGCTACGAGCACGGATCCGGAAACAGCCGCGATCTTATAACTGCCCAAACGCAGATTGATCTGGCCGGTGACAATGCTGCCAACGACGGCGCCCAGCATCAGCGGCGTAAGCAGATTGCCGGATTGCGTAGCCGATATTCCCAGGACGCCTTGCATGAACAGGGGTAGATAAATGATGACGCCGAACATTCCCATCCCGAGCAAGAACACGGAAATGGAGCACAGGACAATGATCGGATTGCGGAACAGAGACAACGGAATCAGCGGCTCAACGGCCTTGGTTTCGGCGCGCAGAAAAGCCGCGAGCATCACCACCGAGAACGCAAGCAGCGACTCTACGCGGGTGGAGCTCCAGCCGTAGTCGGTAACCCAAGTGAGCGCCAGCAGCAGAGGCACGATACACAGAATCAGCGAGACCAATCCGGCCCAATCGAGACGGCGCTCGACGCCTTCGGGATGCAGCTCGGGGAACTGCCAGTAAATCGCGGCGATCGCGACCAGGCCTACGGGCAGGTTCACGTAAAAAACCGCGCGCCAAGAGACGTGATCGGTGAGCCAGCCGCCAAGCGTGGGGCCGAAGATGGAAGCCAATCCCCAGGCCGCGGCGAAGAAGCCTTGATACTTGCCACGCTCAGCTGGTGAAAACACGTCGCCGATGATAGTGAACGCCAGGCCCATCATCATGCCGGCGCCGATGCCTTGCAAGCCGCGAAAGACGATGAGTTGGTTCATGCCGTCGATGGGCAGAAAGGTGAAGGTTCCGGCAGCGCCACAGAGCGCGGACGTGAGCACGAACATGGTGGCCCCGCCCAGAAAGAACCATTTTCGGCCGTACATGTCGGATAGCTTGGCGAAGATCGGAACGGCCAGCGTAGAGGTGAGCAGGTACGTTGTCGAGACCCAGGNNCGGAAAGTTGCGCGATGATACGAGGCTCGGCCGTACCAACGATAGTTTGATCGAGCGCGGCCAGCAAAACTGCCAGCATCAGCCCGGTCATGGTCGCAAACATCTGCGGACGCGTGAGCCGGATCAGGCCGGAAGTATGGAACTTGGGCTCGACGGCGGAGGCGGGCATTCCTAATGTTAGCCTTTTTCGGACGCTCTCGATCCTCATAACGAACCTACGCCACACCGTACTGGAGTACCGCCGGCGGTGGCGCAAAACTGGAGTACCGGTATTTTCAGGGGATTTACGGAAGCGAGTACAGATGTCAAAAGTGAATGATGAGCACGGCGACGACTGTCCCCATTCCGCAAGGCTACTCCAACCATTTTCCAGATGCCTTCACGTTTCAAGAGGTGTGCCGCCGCGGTTTGTCGGTTGTTCGACCGCTGCGTCGGCAAGCGCGATTGGCCGATTCGGAAGGCTGGAACCATGGCAGCACGCAAGCGCCTTCCTATTCGGCTTATGGCCGGCTGCGCGCGATGCTGGCTCTCAATCTGGCACGCTCGTTCAATCCCAAACGCGTTTTGGAAATCGCGGCAGGCGACGCGGCTCTCTCGGCTTGCCTGGAACGATCGGGTTCTAGCGTTGTTGCAAACGATCTTCGCCGCGAGAACCTGCTGACCTCCGTGAGATATTTTGAAAACTGGGAACGCATCGGGATTCTGCCAGGTAACGCATTCGAACTGGACCCGGCCACTACAGGACAATTCGACCTGGTGGCAGCCTGCGAGATTATCGAACATGTAGCGCACGCCCGGGAGCTGCTTCAACACCTGCGGCGCTTTCTTTCTCCGGGTGGACGGATTTTGTTGACCACTCCCAACGGGGCCTATTTCAGAAACAAACTGCCGACCCATTCTGAGATCAAGGATTTCACTGAACTCGAAAGCCGGCAATTCAAGCCGGACTCCAATGGACATCTCTTTCTGATTACGCCCCCTGAGATGCGCCAACTGGCGAGCGATGCCGGGTTGGAAGTGGAACGCATGATACTTTGGGGCACTCCGTTTATCAGNNGGGCGAGGCGATCAGAGCACGGTTGTGTAACGCCATGACGGTCGTTCTCCGGTAGCGGGAGGGGGAACAGCGGCCGGTCCGAGCAATGAGAGAATCGATATTGCGGCTGGAGCTGAAAAAATCGGACCCTTACTTGCGCGCGGCGATTGAACAAGCGCGCAAGAGCTTTTCTGAAGGCGGCATCCCGATAGGATCGGTGCTGGTGCACGACGGGCAGATTATCGGACGAGGCCACAATTGCCGCGTCCAAAGCGGCAGCGCGATCGACCATGGCGAGATGAATTGTCTGCGCAATGCCGGCCGCTTGCCCGCGAAGATCTATCAAAACAGCACAATCTATTCGACGCTTTCTCCCTGTCCCATGTGCAGCGGCGCGATCGTGCTGTATAAGATTCCGCGTGTCGTCGTCGGCGAGAACAAGACCTTCCTCGGCGCCGAGGACTACATGCGCAGCCAGGGCATCCAGGTGGACGTGGTGCAGGATGAGGAATGCATTCAGATGATGACCGACTTCATCCAAGCGAAGCCCGAACTGTGGAACGAAGACATCGGGGTTTGAGGCATGCCGGAAATCCAAACATTGGGTCGAGAATTGTTTCGGCATCTTATCGAGCAAGCGCAGCGTTCGCCCCGGCTTCGCATCAATCACAACTTTCACTCGTCCATGGAAGACAATCCGCATCGCTTCTTGAACGTGATGATGAAGGGAACCTATATTGCTCCGCATCGCCATCTGGATCCGCCAAAGGCTGAGGCGTTTCTGGTTTTGGAGGGCGAAGTGGCGTTCTTTATCTTTGACGATCTGGGCCGCGTGGTGCGCACGGAATTGGTGGGCGTCGATCCTTCTGGGATAGATCTCCCGATTGGTATCGATCTTCCGATCGGCGTATGGCACTCTTTGACGCCGGTGACGGCGCACGCGGTCTGTTATGAGGTGAAGCCGGGTCCGTATTTGGCCGCCAACGATAAAGATTTTGCTCCGTGGGCGCCNNCAACGATAAAGACTTCGCTCCCTGGGCGCCACGGGAAGGCGATCCAGCAGTGCCCGCATATCTGGAGACTTTGCTGTCGGCGCTTAAAAGCAAACATGCTTGACGGTGTCCACCAGCGCGTGCAATCCGGCTGAAGCGAAGATGCTGGAGCTTTTCTCGAAAACCTTTCCATAGGCGATCCCGGCGATGGTGGCGAGAATCATGTAGCGCCAATTGGGCAGCGGCCCAGGGCCGTTGTCGAGATGCGCGCATCCGAAGATGAAGGCGGAAATCAGGAGCGTTGTAGTATTCGTGCCAACTCGTTGCGCGATGCAATTCTGAATCAGGCCGCGAAACAGGATCTCTTCTGGCAGCGCGGTGATGGCGAGGATGATCAGGTATTGCGATCCGATGCGCGTGATCGAAGGATTTGGAGGAAAGTGAGACGGAGGAAGGAATCCGATGGCGCGGCCGAGGGGAATGAGAATGGGCGCGCAGGCGGCGAAGCCGATTAATAAGTTCACTAAGTCGCGCGTTGATCGCGGCAGGTTGATTTTCATTCCGGTGAGACGCCGGAACCACAGAAATATCGAGAGCGCGAGCAAAATGGCCACGCCGTACGCAGTCAGATGCAGAACGCTCTGCGCCTGTTTTGGGATGAATTGATGGCCGAGGGAAAATTCGAGCGGGAACCACAAAAGCGCGATAACGACGAAGTCGGGCCAGGTTGGCGGAGGATCGTGGCGCGCCAGATACGCGACCGCCATCGGCAAGAACGTATAGGCCAAGATCAAGGCCGCTAGCGGGAAGCTAAAAGCGTTGAGATGGGCCGCGACCGCCAGAAACAGGGCGGAGAGTACGGCCGGAATCGCAAACAAGGGTTAATCGCCCAGGATCTCGATATAGCGCGCGACCGCTTCAATCCCTCGGAAGAAATTCGGGAGGTGCAGCTTTTCGTTGGGGGCGTGGAGATTGTCATCCGGCAACCCAAAGCCCATCATCACGCTTGGAATTCCGAGATGTTCGTCAAACGCCGCGACGATCGGAATGGAACCGCCGGAACGAATGTACACGGTATCTTTGCCGAACACTTGTTTCATAGCTTCGGCGGCGGCTTGAATAAAACGATNNTGAAGCCGCCGCGAATGCCGTGGACTTCCAGCGTGGGCCGCGCCCATAGACGCTCGAACAGAGGAATTTCCGGCTCGCCAACTAGTTCCTTCACGCCGACTTCTTTTTCCTTGTATTCATTCTCATCGAACGGAAGACGCGCCCAGGCCACGCGTTCTTTCGCGCTGGGCGGCACCACGCGATCGTAAAATCCTGGAATGCGAATGTGCCCTTCGCGATCTTTGAGGGTTGAGAGAATCTCGGCGATGGCCTGCAACGGGTTTGGCGCAGCGCCGCCATAGACTCCCGAGTGCAGGTCGTGATTCGCGCCTTCCACCACCAGTTCGCC
>PKZC01000431.1 GCA_003132905.1 Bryobacterales bacterium
ACTTATAACCGGACGCCAGTGTGTGGTGTGCACCTGTGTCATCGTGATTCCTTGGCGAGGTGGCCCTCCCTTGTATTGAAGACGCGGTAAAAGAACGGGTCATCGGAGCGATTACGGCCTGCGTGAGGGAAATTCGTAAACCAATACAAGTGACGGCTAGTTTTTGGGGGACTGCCTAAACGGCAGTCCTCCTTTCTTTCAGCAATTTCAGGTTCTCGGTGATGTTGCCGATGACCTCGCAGTGCGCAACCTCCTGCTCGATCAGTCGATAGTCCAGAGGGCGGCTAATCCCAAAGCCCGCTCCGGATCGCCCTAGGGCGTCGGAACCGGTGTTGTGCTGCCGCGATGGCAGGTCCAGCAAGTCACTTGCTGCTTGGCGTCCGGGAACTGCATGTTTATTTGACGCACCATCAGGATCATGTTGCGGGCGATCACCTTCTGCATCTTGTCATCGGAGGCCTTGTCGCCCTCGACGTGGCAGTAGTTGCACCTTCCCTTATCCGCAACGCCCAACGCCTGCACGAAGGCCTGCATGGAGTTCGGGAAGGTGTTCTTATCGAGCACCTGGAGGTTCTTGGGGGCATACCCACCACCACCCTTGAACGCGCCCTTGCCACCCTTGGCATCGGGCGGTTGGGCTTGAACCACGAGTGCACCGAGCAGGAGGAAATGCTGCGACAGTCCAGAGTTTTCGCATTAAAGTATTATATGCCGAACAGGGAGCGCAGTACCCTTAAAAAACCCACTCAAGTGCTATCGCCGGTTCGCGGCAAGGCGCAGGGCGGCCGCGCTTCCAAGCGACACCAAACCAATGAGTCCGATCAGAGGCAGCGGCGATGCCGTATCCGGAAGTTTGTCCGGTAATCCGGGAAGCGGGGCGGAAGGGGCGAAGGCCTGAGCAAGGTTGATCTCCTCGCCGGTTGGCCTTTCCATCTTCAGAGGAACCACCAGCAGAGCCTCGATTTGGTGAACCTGTATCGTAGTGGCAGGCCTCGGCGCGACAGGCTTCGGTGTGCTCGGCGTCAGTTCGGCTAACGCGGCGGGAACCTCGGTATTGTTGGCTTTCGCCAAGGCCAGAGCCTCGGCCTTTGGATAAACAAATTCATGACCGTATATTTTGTTTGGGTAGAACCACGCCTTGGTGGCTTGGGGTGAACCTGGGGCCCGCTCCTCGAACCTGATGATGGTCTTCTCCGAAGCGTGACGCCGGTGACTGGGAATCGCGAGGAACGTACCGAACAAACGGGTTTCGTCCTTGTTGAAGACTTGCACGATATGCCGGCTGGAATTGGAATTGGCCAACTTGAAAACATACGTGCCGGCGGGCAGCGTCTGCCCGGGCATTTCGATGGGGGTGGCGAATGTGAGCACCGTCTTCTGGTTCCATTCATCGGCGTGGGCGTTCGGCAACAGAGCCAGGACTGCTAAGCCGGCTAACAATACTATTTTGGTATGCAACTTACTCATCTGTTTCTCTCCTTTTTGAATTATTCGGGCGATTGCCACTAAGAACTGGGCAACTCGCCTCGCGCCGATCAAAAGGGCAATTTGCGAGCCAAACATAATTCCCAGCGTGGGGAGTGCGAAACGCGCATCGCTTAGCACGATACGAAGCGCCCGAGGGTCACCGTGTCGTAGGATTTCGCCACGCTCGGCCGTTTTTCGGTGCGAGCGACGCACCGTTGGGTCGTAAGCTCTTTCAGGCCTTGCGCCGGAATAGTGGACCGGCAGATGCATCAATCGAAGCGCCGGACCGACTTATGTTCATCTTTCGCGACATCACCATGGTTTTTGCAGGCGCGTTTCTTTGCGCCCTTTTGTTCTGGCGGCTCCGCCAGCCTCTGATTCTCGGCTATGTCTTCGCTGGCCTCATCCTCAGCCCTCTCACGCCCGGTCCAAGAATCCATGACGTTCACATTTTCGAAATCATGGCGGAAGTCGGTGTCATCCTGCTGATGTTCTCGGTAGGCATCGAGTTTTCTATTCCTGAATTACTCCGCGTGAAGTGGGTCGCGCTCATTGGCGCGCCTATCGGCATTTCTCTTTCTATTGGGCTGGGTGTCGCTGTAGGCATCCTTCTGGGCTGGCCGCTTCTGCAGGGCGTTGCCGTCGGCTGTATCATTTCCGTCGCCAGCACCATGGTTCTCATGCGCCTTCTCATGGATCGCGGGGAACTTGGTTCGGATGCCGGCCGCGTGATGGTCACCCTTACGCTGGTCGAAGATCTTGCCGTCGTCATTCTCACCGTGCTTCTTCCCGGCCTCGGTTCTTCCAGTGGAGCGGACTACACACAAGTGCTCTGGAAAATAGGCAAGGCGCTTCTGCTGCTTGTTCCTGTGGTCCTGGCCGGCTGGAAAATCGTTCCGCGATTGCTGGCGCGCGTGGAGAGAACATGCAATGACGAGATCTCTCTGCTTCTAGCGCTCACTGTTTGCCTGGTAATCGCAGCCATCACGGAGGCGATTGGTCTATCCCTTGCGCTGGGTGCGTTCGTTGGCGGCCTGCTTCTTGGCAACTCGGATTATGCCCACAAACTCGCCGCCAAAACGCTTCCTATTCGAGATGCCTTCGTAGCGCTCTTCTTCGTCACTATTGGCATGCTCATTGATCCGCGCGCATTGGTCTCCGGCTGGCGCGTCCTGGCTGTCATGGTAGGTTTGATTCTGGCCGGAAAGTTCGCGATTTGGTTCTTGGTTGTTCGTAGCTTCGGTTATCCCGCTGAAACAGCATTGCGCGTCGGCGTGGGCCTCACGCAGATCGGCGAATTTTCCTTTATCCTTGCGCAGGTCTCGCTGCACGCGGGTCTCATTGGGACCGAAGTCTACAACGCCACGTTGGCCGCCTCGCTCATCACCATACTGGCGAACGCCACTCTTTTCAAGCTGATGAAGCCCGCGTTCCAAGACGCAAAGCTATCTCCCGAACCTGCCGCGCAAATGCAAATAAACTAATCACGGTGGCGGGCAGGCCGACTCTTGCGAACCGCCGGAGTTTTCCCCTTCCGCCCAGCCCGATTGTGAGTCACGGCAGCTCGGATGAGATTCTTCAGAGCGCGCTCATTGGCTTTGTCGCCCTCGTAGAGATCAATCGCTCGCCATCTATTCCCACCCAGGCCGGCATTGAAGAGCTTGTCCGGATCTGGAAGGCTTGCGCCCTGAGCAAAGGTCACTTTGACCTTATCCTTGTGAGCGTTGCCCACGCAGATTAGTCCATCGTGAGACCAACACGGAGAACCCAACCATTTCCATTCCTCGATTATCTCGGGGTCCGCATCATGAATGACTTTGCGAAGATTGGCAAGCATCTTGCCGCGCCAGTCCGCAAGATCTGCGATCAGTTTGTCGATACGTTCGGATGGGATCATTGGCGGTGAATAGATATTGAAGTATTATACGTTGTAGATATCCACGAGATATTGCAAGCGCTGGATCAGTGTTTTCAAAATGGGTGTGGCTTTCGGTTCCTTGATGGTCCTGATCGTACCGATCAACTGGCCCACTTCCATCGAGGCCAGCTCGGCGATGTTGTATCCGTCGATCTTGCACTTCAGCACTTCCTGACTCAAGCGCGCGCCCTTGCACACCGTGCACGGCGCCATCGTGATGTAAGGCGCCACGGCCTTTTGTGTGCGTTCAGACAGGGTCTTCACGTCGCGCATGATGTACTTGGCGGTAAATCTGCTAATGATGCCTTCGCACGTTAAATTGAAGGTCTTGCCTCCGACATTTGTCCTCAATTTATATGGTTTGCTGTATAACAGTAATTCCATTTCCTTTTCGCTGAACTTCGAAAGCTTCTTGTCCATGTCGAATAGTTTCGACCGGCCGAGGAAGTTCCAGCCCCAGCTGTCGACGGCATATTCATGGAACAGGATCGCGCCTTCGTTCAGTGTTTTGGATTTATCGAGGAACAGATCCAGGTCCACGCCCAGCTTGCGGCCTAGCAGCCCGTGTTAGAACGCCTATTTTCTGCGGTGACTGAATTGTGGTGGATTCGACCGCAGCTTCGCGGACGGCGCGGGCTGCTCGGCGAATCTGCTGGAGAACGGGTAGGTGGCTCGCAAAATGGCGTGAGCGAGGCCAGAATGGGCAATAAGACGCGAAATAATTCCCTTTTCAAGTCCGCCAGGCCTTTGG
>PKZC01000209.1:0-126 GCA_003132905.1 Bryobacterales bacterium
CGACCGAGCCGTCCTGAATGGTCGATTTCGATCCGTTGGTGGAAACCTCGGCGGTCTTCTGCGCGGCATTGAGGGTGTCCAGGAAGTTTTTCTTCACATCGGGAAGATTGATGCGATCCTGCGGGC
>PKZC01000209.1:201-15443 GCA_003132905.1 Bryobacterales bacterium
CGAATTTGCCGACCACGCCTTTCTTGCGCAGCATCTGGGTGACGGTGAGCACCAGATCGGTGGCAGTGCAGCCTTCGGCGAGCCGGCCCCGCAACTTGAATCCGACCACTTCGGGCAGCAGCATCGAGATGGGCTGGCCGAGCATGCAGGCCTCGGCTTCGATGCCGCCGACGCCCCAACCGACAACGCCCAAGCCGTTGATCATCGTCGTATGCGAATCGGTGCCGACCAGCGTGTCGGGGTAAGCGAGCACGGGCGATTGCTTGCGATCGGTGAAGACGACGGGCGCGAGATATTCGAGATTTACCTGGTGCACGATGCCGGTGTCGGGCGGCACGACGCGGAAATCCTGAAACGCTTTTTGACCCCAGCGGAGGAACGCGTAGCGCTCCTGATTGCGCTGGAATTCGAGCAGCGCGTTGAACTCGAATGCGCCCGTGGAACCGAACTGATCCACTTGCACGGAGTGATCGATCACCAGGTCGGCGGGGATGAGCGGATTGGCGCGCTTGGGATCGGCGCCCATGTCGCGCAGGGCGTCGCGCATGGCGGCTAAGTCGACCACGCAGGGAACGCCGGTGAAATCCTGCAGCAGCACGCGGGCGGGGCTGAAGTTGATCTCTTTGGCTTGCGCGCCGATTTTCCATTGAGCGACGTACTCGATGTCGGAAGCTTTTACGGCAGCGCCGTTCTCGGTGCGGAGCAAATTTTCGAGCAAAATCTTGATGGAATAGGGGATGCGCGAGATGTTGGCGCCGCGTTTTTCAAGGGCTTCGAGGGCGTAGTAGCGGTACTGCGTGCCGCCGACCGTCAGTGTTGAAGCAGCACCAAAGCTATTCGATTGTGGCATTTACTTTTATTGTAGACGTTGCTACATGTACACAGGCACTTCGATGCCGAGCACCCGGAGCGTGCGTTCCCAAAACGAGATCACGTGGCGCGCTCTTCGCTGGACGTGCCAGCAGCGATTGAGGGCTTAACTGAGCCGCAGTAGTTCCCCGCTCGTTCTACGGCCCAATCCTCCAATCCACCTTGGAAAATCCTTTCGTCAGGAAGTCCGAAGAAACGCTCGTAGCGCTCGCCCGCCTGACAGTCCCCCTTGAGCACCACGTCAATGCTCAAGTCCTTGACGTTTTTGCGCGAGACCTGGGCCGATTTAAGAAGGTGACGAATCTCTGTGTCAGCTTCCGGGAGGGAATATCCTACGAAAATCCAGTTGCTCGCGAGTTGCAGGCTGGTGTACGCCTTGTCCCAAATCGTGTAGAACGCGTGCGGATTTAGATCCTTGCGATAGCTGAACGTTGCGACTCGCGCGGTTATGCGGCCGCCGCAACCCAGACACTGACGAATCTGCTGGAAGCATTTGTCACGTCGCAAGATGTCGGCAGCCTCGGCTTCGCCGAGCGCCGTGAAATCCTCGGGCTCCAAGAGCAGCCTTTGGTTCACAACAACATTCTCCTGCGATCCAAAACTTATGAGCGCCTTGCAACAGTCACAGTAGCCCTTGTTAACACAGCCATGCAACTTCAAGACTTGAGTTCCGTCTGGAGGGGACTGTCGCTTTCCATCAGTGATCACGTCGAGCCCGTAGTTGATGGCATCAATTCCATCGTAAATGCACGATTCGGCTTCGGTATCCCAATTAGTCGTGACCACCGTCACCCCGAACGCTTGGTCAAGCGCACTAAGTACCTGCGTTACGCATTCAGATCGGGATTCTTGGCTTTTTAGAAGGGTGAAGATCCGATGTATCGACCAACGCCTAATCGCCCTTAGCTGTTTGGGTTGGTACACCGATCCAAGTTGGTGGCCCGTATTGGCGGCCATGTCGAGCTGCGTAAAGTGGTCTTCCAAACTCGGCCCGCGCTTCCCTTCTTCCCATCCAAAGACGGTCCTCCAGTACTGAGCGAGCTTGTTACCTATGGCGTCCTCTATTATTTGTAGGCGATCAACACTTTTAACCGGACAAAGGAGTCTTTTATTGACCTGCGTCGTCGTCGGGATTCCAAGAACGGCCGAGAAGCCCGACCCCAGAAACAGCACGATTCCAGGCTTTCGGTCGGTAACGGCGTCTGCTGAGTCTGCGACCCGCAAGGCGTGCTCCTCCCTTCACATGTATTCTGGCACGGCGATGCCGGACACGGTGAGCCTGCGTTCGAGCGGCCGTCAGCATCCGAACCGACTAGGGCTTTTCAAGGCCTGAGCAGCCGCTTGAGATCGCGCATGCCGTGCAGGATGCGAACAATTTCCAGAGGCTGAGTTTCCGGGCGGTAAACGAGAACATAATTTGGATACCGCTGGACCGTCCAGAAATGGACTGGCAGGGCAGTGACGTGCCTGCGCGGGCTGCCGTTCTGCGGCTCCTGAGCAAGAAAAAAGCAAGCATCGTGAATGGCGGATTCCACACTGTTGGCGGCCGCCACACTATCGCGAGCGATGTAGCGCCAGATCTCGAACAGATCATCTTCGGCTTCCGGCGTGAACCGGTAGTCGTTCATTCGCGGTTATTCTGGTCTATCCAAGACTTCTTGCGTTCATTCAGACGTGCGCGAACCTCAACAGGGTCGAGGAGTTCACCGCGTTCGGCCTGACGAAAGCCTTGCTCAATTTTGGCGGCAATATCCGCGCGATTATCAGCCAGCCATTGTTCATGTTCATGTAGCATCTGAACCGCCTGAGCGACGAATTCATCGGCGGACTGGTAGGGGCCCCGTTCCACGTCCTGTTGGATCAGCGCTTCCAGCTCAGGTCTTAGATGGATCGTCATACCTGTAAGCTACCTACGGCGCAGCGGGCCGTCAACCTGCGCGACGCGCATTGCTCCTCCTACATGTATTCCGGAACAGCTATGCCGAGCACCGCGAGCGTGCGTTCCAATTGGCTGCGGACATAATCCGTCATCCACAGCAGGAACACTCGCTTCTCGCGATTCTCTTCGCTCAGCACCTGGTAGCCGTGATAGAAATTGTTGAAGGCTTGCGCGAGCTGGAAAGCGTACTTGGCAACGTGGGCGGGTTCGCCCGATGCAATGGCTCGTTCGATGGCGGAGCCGGATTTCGACGCCATCAGAAGTAATTGCCAGAAGTCTTCGGATGCGAGCTGGCGCGCGAGGGCTTCCTGATCGAGTTCGCGGGCAAAATCGGGTAATGCTTCGCCGCGTTCGGCAAGTTTCCGCAAGATGTTGCCGGCGCGCACCGCAGTGTATTGGACGTAGGGGCCAGTGTCGCCTTCGAAGCTAAGCGCTTCTTGCAGATCGAAGGCGATGACGGAATTGCGCGTGAACTTCAGCATGAAGTAGCGCAGGGCTCCGATGGCGATTTCGGTCGCCACCTTCTTGCGTTCGGCTACGGGCGCCTCCGGATGCCGCGAGTCCACTTCCTCCAAAGCCTTTTCGATCAACTTGTCGATCAGGTCGTCAGCCTTGACGCCTAAGCCTTTGCGGCCCGAGACCTCGACGTACGTTCGCTTCTTGTCTTCTTCAGACAGCTCGATGCCCAGCTCGACGCAGGTCGCGGGCGTGAGCGCGACCATTTCGTAGGAGAAGTGAATCGAACGGTCGGCTTGCTGATCGTAGCCGAGGGCGCGGAGACCGGCGACTACAACGTCCTGCAAGTAGGATTGGCGCGAATCGATAACGTTGTAGACGGATTCGCCATGGCCGAATTGGCGAACAGCGGGTTGCGGGTCGCTGGTGGTAATGAAGACATTTTGCTCGGCCCAAAGCTTGTAATAAAAATCTTTGCCCAGCAGTCCGAATTTCCAGAGCTGGTAGGCAATGTCTTTGCCGACGTAGGTGACGGTGTTGTTGGAGCGCACGATCACCTTGCTGTCATCCGTATCTTCGCCGGTTTGCTCTTTGAACGCGCTGGCGGGCATCACCCAGCAGCCTTTATTCTTGCCTTCGGTCTCGAAGTAAATCGCCTGGCGTTCTTTGAGCTGCTCGAAGGCGGTCTCCCAGAACTTGAGGTAGAGAATTTCGCTCTCGCGTGGAAGCAAGTCGTAGCTGACGGCGAGCCGGCGCATTGTATTCAGGTGGTAGCCAACGATTACCTCGCTGACCTTTGACGCAAGACGCAAGAGTTCATCTTCCCGGTGCTCAATGGCGTGCAGCGTCACCTGACGCCACTCTTTCAACTCGGGGTGTGAAGAGACCTCGGCATAAAGGTCCCAACAATAGTAGTCGAATCTCGTACGCTCGATCAGGGCGACGACATCGTCGTAGGACATCTTGCGAAGAAAATGAAAGCCCGCCACTACGTCCGCCACCTGCACGCCGGTATTGTCGATGTAATTCTGGACTTCGACAACGCAGCCGCCGGCGCGCAGCATGCGCACAAAGGTGTCGCCCAGAACCGCGTTGCGCAAGTGTCCAATGTGGGCGGCTTTGTTGGGATTGATGTTGGTGTGCTCGACGATGATTTTTCCAGGGACCGGCTCGGCAGCCTCCGCGGATCCTTGCAGGACGCCGTAGCCGTACGCCCCTCGGTCCAGCCGGACGTTAATGTAGCCGTTCCCCGCGACTTCGAGCGCGGCTACGCCTTCGATGGATCCAAGCCCGGCCACTAATTCGGTGGCAATCGCGCGTGGGGCTTGCTTCAGCTGGCGGGCGAGATGAAACGCGACCGGTATCGCCAACTCGCCGAAAGACGACTGCTTGGGCTGTTCGAGGGTAGCGCCGCTTTCGACGCCATGCCTGGTGCGGACATAGGCGCGGACCCGCTCGGAAATCTTCTTTTCGATGGAATGGAACACGTCATTCTATAATAGGACGTGCCCAAGGTTACGATTGACGGCAAGACGGTAGAATTCGAGCCGGGAAAACTGCCGTACCAAGAGCACGGAAAACCCGAGTCGCTGCTCGACATCTGCCTGAACGCGGGGATTCATCTGGAACATGCCTGCGGCGGAAACAATGCCTGCACGACGTGCCACGTGATCGTCCGAAAAGGGTTGGAGAACCTTTCCGAGATGGATGACGACGAAGCGGACCGCCTGCAAATGGCTCCCGGTTTGACGCTGCGGTCGCGCCTGGGCTGCCAGTGCGTGGTGGAAGGCGACGTCGAGGTGGAGATCCCGACATGGAACATCAATTACGTCAGTGAAGGCGGCGGATCGATGAACCTGGGCGACGCGATTCCGGCGCCAGTGGGCAAGAAATAGCGCCCCCGGTTCAATAATTCAAAATCCATTAGAACCTTGGCCCGCCGTGGCCGATCTGTGAGGTAAGGCTAATTGCGGATCGGCGTGCTTGAGCAGGAAAGCCACATCTTATATCGCGGCTGTCCTGGTTTCAGGACTTTCGCTACTGGCGTATGAACTCGCCGGCTTTCATACCCACCACCTGGTCCGCTTCCTGGTTTTCTTTGGAATCACGGTCGGGGCCTCAGGCCTGAAGGTCCGGCTACCGGGCCTGGAAAGCACGATTTCGGTTAACTTTCTGTTCGTGCTGGCGGCGGTCGCTCAGCTTTCCCTGCCGGAGGTGCTGGCGGCCGGCGTGACGGGGGCAGTGGTGCAGTGTCACTGGCGGGCGCACCACAGGCCGACCTGGCTTCAAACCACCTTCAGCGCCGCCGGTGGAGCACTGGCTTTTTCGGCGGCCTACGCCAGTTACCATTGTGGGCTGCTCGACAACGCCGATGTCGGCATCATCGGACGGTTGATGACGGCGTCGATGGTGCTCTTTCTCGGCAACACCAGCTTGATCGCCACCGTGGTTGCCCTCACCGAGAACAATTCTCCGTGGGCCGTTTGGAAGCAGAGCTATGCCTGGTGCCTTCCCTCCTATCTGGGCGGCGGGTGGTTGGTGGCGGCGATGACTTATATAAGCCAGTGGCTGGGATGGTTTGCGGCTCTGGCGATTCCGCCGGTGACGTACATCATCTATCGCTCGTACCGGGTGTACGTGGGACGGCTGGAAGCCGAAAAGCATCACGTCGAGCAATTGGCGGCGCTGCATTTGAGGACCATTGAAGCTCTGGCGTTGGCCATTGACGCCAAGGACCACACCACGCACGACCATCTGAGGCGGGTGCAAGTGTATGCGCTCGAGACTGCCAAAGAGCTGGGGCTCACGCCGGAGGAGATGCAAGCGCTGCAGGCCGCATCGCTGCTGCACGATATCGGCAAATTGGCGGTTCCCGAGCACATCATTTCCAAGCCTGGGAAGTTGACGCCGGAAGAGTTCGACAAGATGAAGATTCATCCCGTGGTGGGCGCCGAGATCCTGGAGCGGGTGGAATTCCCTTATGCCGTGGCCCCGATTGTGCGTTCGCACCACGAGAAGTGGAACGGCACCGGCTATCCAGACGGGCTGAAGGGCGAGGAAATTCCCATCGGCGCTCGCATTCTTTCGGCGGTGGATTGTCTGGACGCCCTGGCGTCGGACCGGCAGTATCGGCGTGCCCTCCCGCTGGATGAGGCGATGCAAGTGGTACTCGACGAATCGGGCATCGCCTTCGATCCGCGGGTAATCGAGGTGCTGTCACGGCGCTATCGCGAGTTTGAGCAAATGGCGCACACGACGGATGCGGTGAAGAGTCTGGGAACCCTGTCCACCGACATCCGGGTAGAGCGCGGCGATGCTCCTGCAACTGGTTTTGAGACTGTCGCGATCCCTGCGGCGCAAGGGCTGTGTCTTTCCTTGGACAATCCAGCCTTGGACGATCCGGCCTTGGACCATTCGGTGGCCAGCATCGCCGCGGCTCATCAAGAAGTGCAATCGCTTTATGAACTGGCACAGGCTGTGGGTGATTCGCTCTATCTGAGCGATACCCTTTCCCTGCTGGCTACCCGCATCAAGCGGCTGGCGCCGTACGATTCGCTGGTGCTTTACTTGGTGCGTGGCCAGGTGCTGGAGCCTGCTTTTGTAACTGGAGAGGACGCACGCTTGTTTTCGTCGCTCGCCATCCCCATGGGCGAAGGGCTTTCCGGATGGGTGGCCGAAAACCGGAAACCGATCGTGAACGGGAATCCGTCGGTGGAGCCGGGCTGCCTGCAGAACCCGGGGGCGTTTAGCCGTCTGAATTCAGCGCTGGCGATTCCGCTCGATGATGGGGATTCCGTGATCGGCGTTCTGGCGCTGTATCATTCGGGCCGGGACGCTTATAGCCGGGATCATCTGCGAGTGCTGCAGGCGGTGCGTGGCAAGCTAGTGGCCGCGATCGGGAATTCGCTGAAGCGCGACCCGGCTGTAGCGGNNACCAGCCTGCCGAACGCCCGAGCGCTGTTCCTGCATCTGGACGCTGAAATCGCCAGGTGCTCCCGCGACAATTTGACGCTCGGGATCATCGTATGCGATATCGATGGCTTCCGGCAGATCAACGATCGTTACGGTTCCCTGGCCGGTGACCAGCTGATTCGCAGCGTCGCTTGCGCGCTCCGGCAATCCTGCCGCGAGTCGGACTACATAGCGCGAGTGGGCGGAGACGAGTTCGTGACTGTCATGGAGGGCCTGAGCCGATCGTCCGCCGAGCAGCGCATGCGGCATTTCGACGGCCTGGTCCGTGAGGCGGGACGCAAGTTGTGCGGCGAAGAGATCGTGGCTCTAAGTTGCGGCTACGTCCTGTTCCGCGCCGACGGCGGCACGGCCGAGGAGCTGCTGGCGGAGGCGGACCGGCGCATGCATCAAAGGAAGCAGGAACGCCGGAATGCCGCGCCCTCAACAGTCATCGAGGTGGCGTGACCTATTTCTTCAGCCACAGGTCGAGGAACTTGTCAGCCAGTTGTTGAGGAACATTGGCGGTCACTTTGGTCTGCGCCTGCTGCTGGGTCACCTGGATGGCATCGTAGAGCTTGAGCAGGTCGGGCTGGTTGTCGGGGGTTCTCAGGCGTCCGAACCCCACCAGCCCACGGACCAGATCGTGGACGAACTTGGCGTCGCGCTCGGTATTGCAATTCACCACCGCGGTAGCGTCCATGCCGTTGGTCAGGTTCATGCCCAGCGTGGCGCTGTCCACCGATCGCAGGGCCTGCAGGACATTGCCGAGGTTTCCTTCGCGCGGCAGCGGTAAATTCAAATTCTCGACGCCTCCAGTAAGCGCGGCATAAACCTGATCGACCGCGGGCAACGTTCGCAGCAGATCGCGGAGCGGCAGAGGAAGACCGCGGCCAACGCCTGCCGGTGCGTCGATAAGGGCATGAATCCCGGCGACGGTTCCCGCGGCGGCGGTGGTGTCGTCCAGAAACGTGATGACGGGCCGGTCAGGAGCGCTGTTGTCGCCGTACAGCGCATGTTCCTTGTACATGGAAGGAGCCACGCCGTTGGACTTGAAACGGGCCTGGAGGTCGGGGATGCGAAACTTTCCCCGCACCAGCAACAGAGCGTTCTTGCCATCGGAACAAGTCAGGATTTCCGAAAGATCTTTGCGCGGGTCGAGCCCGGTTTGTTGGGCGAACCGATCGAGCTGCGGCAGCGGGACACGGTTGATGAGTTTTTGATAGATGGCCGTGTCGCGAATCCCGGTGAGGTTCACACCCAAGACCACAACGGTGTCGGATGGGACTAGAGCTTCGAGGGCGGGGCTGACGTGGAGCGACGCGGACTGCTTGGGTTGGCAACCGGAGAGGATGAAACAAGCCAGGATAACGATGGATAGATAGCGCACTAGAAATCTCTTCGCGCGAAGATGGCGAGGGCCGCCCCCAGCATAATCGCTCCGAACAAGGCCGAAGACCAGATGGGTGCGAACCCGGCGAATGTGCGGCTTTGAATCGCGTCCAAAGTCATTTTGCCCAGCTCGTAAACCTTGGGGAGCGCATAGTAAAGCACGCGCCAGAGATTGCGTGACCATTCCGAAGACAGCAGGCGCATCATCAAGCTGGTCTGGGCCAGGATGGGGCTGATGATCATCAGCGCGACGGTGATCATGGTGGCGGCCGCGGCGCTTTCGAGCGTCACACCGATGAGCACCACAACTGCGAGCAGCACTGCAAAGATGAACGTGGTGGTGGCAATGGCGATCAGAAAGCCCGGGGACCAGATGCCTGTTTTAACGCCCAAAATGGCCCACACGCCGAACACCAGGAAGGTGGTGTTGAGAAATACCACGAGAACATTGCCGGCAAAACGTCCGAGCAGGATATGGGATCGTGAGAGGGGCTTGGAGAGCAGCAGCTCGATGCGGCCGGGTTCCAGGACGCTGGGAACGAGGCCGACCGAGGCGAACACGGCGAGAAACATTCCCCAGGTGTAGAGGAAGGTCGCGATTCCTCCGTAGACGCCGCGCACCAAACGGTCGACGTTCGCATCGGCCGGGCGCGTTTCGCGGCCAAATAGCGAGACCGTGGCGCTTGCGCCGGCGACGATGTCGATACGCAGCAGGAACAGGAAGAAGATAATAAGCAGCGCGGAAAGGCCGAACAGAACCCAGAAGATTTTTCGCGCGAGCGCTTCCCGAAATGTATCGCGGATCAGGGCCAGGGTGACCATTATTTTTGCACCGTACGGACGAAGACCTCTTCGAGAGTGCTAGTGGTAGGCGCCAGAGCCTCAATTTCGCAGCGCTCGGCGCGCAGCAGATCCACTGCGCCGTTGACGATCTCGCGGCTCGAAAACTGGAAATCTACCAAGCCGTCGCGCACCGCCATGGAAGTGGCCCGGCCGCGAAGCTCTTCAGTGAGAGCCTCCGGGGGCTGCGGCACCGTCAAGCGATAGCCTTTGCCGGCGATGAGATCCTGCATCTTTCCTGACAGCGCCACTTTTCCTTTATCCAGTATGGCCACCTCGCGGCAGAGGGTTTCCACTTCCGCGAGCAAATGGGAGTTTACAAAGATGGTGACGCCGCGTTCCTCCAAACCGCCCAGGATCTCGCGGATCTGGCGGCGGCCCACCGGATCGACGCCATCTGTGGGCTCATCCAGAATCAGAATGGTGGGGGAATGAATGAGCGCTTGCGCCAGACCCAGCCGCTGCAGCATGCCCTTGGAATACTTGCCGATCCGCATAGTGGCCCATTCTTTGAGTCCCACCAGCTCCAACTGCTCTGGGATCAGCTTCTTTCGGCGGGAAGCTTCGACGCCTGAGAGCGCGGCGTAGAAATCGAGCATGCCAGCGCCGGTAAAGTAGGTTGGGAAGCGGTGATTCTCGGGCAGGTATCCAATGGGCCGGCGCGCCTGGGGATCGCTGGCGGCCTTCCCGAAGATCAGGGCGCTGCCTTTGGTGGGGCGGACGGCGGAGAGCAACGTCTTGACGAAGGTGGTCTTCCCAGCGCCATTTGGGCCCAGGAGTCCAAAGATAGCGCCGGGCCGAACGCGCAGCGAAACGCCGTCAATGGCGCGTACCTGGCGCCGCCTCCATTGGGATATGTAGACTTTGGTAAGATCCTGGGTTTCGATGGCGTATTCGGAGTCCACTCGGCCTATTCCTCACACCAGGATACGCAGGAATGCCCCTACTTTGTTCCCTGCCCGGTAGAGATGCGGCATGGGGGGCTGCCACAGGGACAATTCCCGTGAAAATCCTCAGTAGAATGTCATAAGATAAAGGTATAAATTAGAATGACTCCTACCACAGCCGCCAACCCGCTGCTTCAAATTCAGTTTCAAATTCCCTTCGATCAAATTCGCACCGAGGACGTGGAGCCTGCCGTTGAGGAACTGCTGCAGGATGCGCGTCAGAAATTAAATGACCTGACTTCGGAACCAGGCCCGCGAACTTTTGCCAATACATTGCAGAGGCTGGATCACCTGACGGAGCGGCTGGATTATGCCATGCAGATTGTTCGTCATCTGGAGGCAGTGACAACCACTCCGGAGCTGAGGGCGGCTTATAACGCGGTGCAGCCCAAGGTGAGTGAATTCTATTCCTCGCTGCCGCTCAACGAAGCGTTGTGGCAAGCCGTGCTGAGCTATTCGCGAACTTCAGAGGCGGGCGCGCTCACGGGCATACGGAAGCGCTTCCTTGAAAAAACCTTGGACAATTTCCGGCGTCATGGGGCCGAATTAAATCCTGAGGGTAAGAAACGCATCGCCGAGATCGATGTAGAGCTGACCAAACAGACCATTCGATTCGCTGAAAACGTCCTGGATTCGACCAATCACTACGAATGGGTGATCACCGATGAACGGCAACTGGCGGGACTGCCGGAAAGCGCGAGAGCTATGGCGCGTGCCAGCGCGGCGTCCAAAGGGCTGCCGGAGCCGTCCTGGCGCTTTACGCTGCAAGGCCCTAGTTACCTGGCGGTGATGACCTATTTGGACGACGAAGGCATGCGCCGACAGGTGTACGAAGCCTTTGTCAACCGCGCGACGGAGGATAATCGCGACAACCGGCCCATCATGCGGAGCATTCTAGAACTGCGCGGAGAGAAGGCCCGGCTGCTGGGCTATCGCGACTTCGCGGATCTGGTGCTGGAAGATCGGATGGCGCACGCCGGAGACCGGGCGCAACAGTTTTTGGAGGATTTAAGGTATAAAACCGAAGCTGCCTTTCAGAAAGAAAATTCGGATTTACTGGCATTCTCCGGCAAATCCGAGTTACAGCCGTGGGATATCGCTTACTACGCGGAAAAGGAGCGCAGCGCGCTATACGATTTCGACGAGGAGGCGCTGCGGCCGTACTTTCCGCTGGAGAGCGTGGTTCAAGGCATGTTCGAGATTGTCCGGCGGCTGTACGGAATTTCGGTGGTGGAAAAGAAGGACGTACCGGTTTGGGATGCGCACGTCAAATACTACGAGATCTATGACGAGAGCCGTCCCCGCGCTAACGAGCTGGTAGGGGCATTTTATGCCGATTGGTTCCCGCGCGAGAACAAGCGCGGCGGCGCATGGATGGATACTCTGATCACGGGCGAAACGCACGGCGACCGGCAGGAACCGCATGCTGGCCTGATTTGCGGCAATTTGACGCCGCCTGGGGACGATCGTCCATCGCTGCTGACCCATCGCGAGGTCCAGACCATTTTTCACGAGTTCGGCCACCTGCTGCATCATTGTTTGACTCGTGTGGAACTGCGCGGCTTCGCCGGAGTGAACGTAGCCTGGGATTTCGTGGAACTGCCGTCGCAGATCATGGAGAACTGGTCATGGGAACGCGAGGCGCTGGACCTATTTGCGCGGCATTACCAGACCGCCGCGCCCATCCCGGCCGAACTTCTCGAAAAGATGCGGAATGCACGTAATTTCCGGGCTGCCAATGGACAGATGCGCCAGCTTGG
The DNA here is from genome assembly GCA_003132905.1 of Bryobacterales bacterium. Next base: position 12,354 of record PKZC01000209.1, read on the forward strand.
ATTCGGACTGGTGGATCTGGCGCTGCATCGGGACATTCCGCCGGGCTCGAACATCGATCTGCTGGCCTTTGCGCGGAACATCCTGCAACAGTTTTCGGCGGCGAGATTGCCGGAACATTACGGCATGATCGTGAGCTTTACTCACCTGTTTTCAAGCCCTGTAGGTTACGGCGCGGGCTATTACTCGTACAAGTGGGCCGAGGTTCTGGACGCCGACGCCTTCACTCAGTTTCAAAGGGCCGGCATCTTCAACCGTGATGTGGGCGGCCGGTTCCGGGATCGAATTCTGGCGCGCGGCGACAGCGAAGATCCAGCCGAGTTGTATCGCAGCTTCATGGGCCGCGATCCCGATCCAAACGCGCTGCTGGAGCGATCGGGCTTGTTAGTACAACAATAGCGATCCGCCTCGCCGTTTCGGGCATCCTATAAAGTGAGAGGATCCGGACTATGAGATCTACGATTCGGCTGGGCAAGCTTTATGGCATTGAGATCGGGCTGCACTACAGTTGGTTTCTGATCGCCCTGCTGATCACCATGTCTCTGGGCTCGCAGTTTCAGCAGAGCCACGGAGAGTGGGGATCGAACGTGATCTGGTCGCTCTCGATACTGACGGCCCTGCTATTTTTCGTCACACTGCTGGCTCATGAAATGTCGCATGCGCTGGTGGCACGCGCGCGAGGACTGACCACCAAAGCGATCACGCTATTCGCTCTGGGCGGCGTGGCTCAAATCGAGAAGGAACCGGAAGACGCCAAGACCGAGTTCCTGGTGGGCATCGTGGGACCGTTTTCGAGCGCCGTGATCGGCTTGGTTTCGCTCGGAATCGCCTGGTCGCTGGGATGGCAGATCGGAGCCACGCCTGCTACGCCGGTGAGCGCTATGTTCGTCTGGCTGGGGTACATCAACCTGTCACTGGCCGCGTTCAACATGATTCCCGGGTATCCGCTGGACGGCGGCAGGATTCTGCGATCCATCCTGTGGATGACCTCTCATGACGGGCTGCGCGCTACACAAAGAGCGGCGAACGTTGGAAAGCTGATCGCATTGCTGTTCATCGCATTTGGCATCTTCCGCTTCTTCGGCGGCGCGGGCTTCGGAGGACTGTGGATAGCTTTCATCGGATGGTTCCTGCTGCAAGCGGCTACCGCGAGCGCCAGTTCGGTGGCTCTGACGGCAGGGTTGAAGGGCGTCAAGGTGAGCGACATCATGACGGCCGATTGCATCATGCTGGACGGGAACATGAACGTGGAACAGTTTGTGGAAACGTACCTGCTTCGATCCGGCAGACGCTGTTTTGTAGTCCAGCAGAACGGGGAAGTGGCGGGATTGGTCACTTCACACGAGATTAAGGAACTGGAGCGCGCGCGCTGGCCGTATACTACGCTTTCCGATATCATGCGGCCACTGGATCAACTGCACACGGTAGCGCCGACGACGCCGGTGATGGAAGCGCTGGAAACCATGGGGCGCGACGATGTGAATCAGCTTCCGGTGGTGAGCGGCAATCACTTGGATGGAATTATCACGCGCGCTAACGTCTTGCAATTCCTGCAGACGCGGACCGAACTAGGGCGCTGATATTTCCTATCGCCGGGCCTGCGTAAACTTTGGTAAAGTAGGCGCAGTGCGATTCGCTTTCGTCGCAGCCCTGACTTTTTGCTGCTTCGGCGCTTCCATAGACGATCAGGACTTCAACGGCAGGTGGGACATCACCGTCGGTGGTTCGTCGTCGCCGCGCGGATGGTGGTTGGAGGTGTCGGGCGCGGGCACGGATAACCTTAAGGGCCGGTTTCTCGGCTCTCCCGTAGGGTTGCTGGACGATATCCCCAAGCTTTCTATTTCAGAGGGTGAACTACGCTTCGCCCTGGAAGGCAAATTCCGAAAGGATCACGGTCCGGAAAAAGGCCTGTATTGGGCCAGGTTAGAAGACAGCAAGCTCAAGGGGACTTTCGAAATCGAGGGCGACCCTTCCACTTATCTGGAATGGACTGGCGTTCGCGCGCCGGCGCTCCCGGAGAAAGACGATGCGTCCTGGAAACGCGGCGACCCGGTGGTTCTGTTTAATGGACACGACCTGACAGGCTGGCAAGCGGTTCCACCCGCGCATTTGACCGGCTGGGTGGTGAGAGAAGGCTCGCTGACGTCTCTGGCAGGGGCGCCCGATCTGATTTCCGAGAAGAAGTTCACCAATTTCGTGGTGGACGCCGAATACAGGATCGAGCCACACACCAACAGTGGAATTGGATTGCGCGGACGCTATGAAGTTCAAATCGCTGACGATTCCGACCGCCCCTCGTCAAATCGGGGAACGGGCGCGATTCTGGGTCGCATCGCACCTTCGCTCAACGCCGAGAAACCCGCGGGAGAGTGGCAGGCGCTGGTGATTCGTCTGGTGGGACGCGAAGTCACCGTGGTGTTGAACGGCATTCGGGTGATTAACCGGCAAAGCATCGATGGGCCCACCAACATTGCGCTCGACACCAACGAAGCCGATCCAGGNNGGAAATCGCGGGACCGTGGAGTTCCGCCGGATTGTAGTTTACCCGCTGATCAAGAAACCTTGACCCCAGAAAAGATCGCCAGATTGTATCGCGTGCGCGGCCGCGTGCAAGGCGTAGGTTTTCGCTATTTTGTCGAGCATTCGGCCAAGGGACTGGGGGTCAGCGGGTGGGTGCGCAACGTGGACGACGGAAGCGTGGAAGTTTACGCGCTGGGGACGATGGAGCAGCATTCCGAACTGGCGGGGTATTTATGGAAGGGTCCGCGGTGGGCGGAAGTACGGGGCGTGGATGAGAACGAAGCTGCGGCGGAAAGTCACTCGGGATTTTCGGTGCGGCAGTAGAAAACAACTGGCCACAGATTAACGCAGATGAACGCCGATTAGAACTTAGGCGAGCAACCTCGCGGCATCCTTTGCAAAATACGTCAGCATGAAGTCCGCGCCGGCTCGGCGGATGGCGGTTAACGATTCCAAAATCGTGCGGTCGCGATCTAGCCAGCCGTTGTTGATGGCGGCCATCATCATGCTGAACTCGCCGCTGACTTGATATGCGCCAAGAGGCAAAGGGAAACGATCGCGGGCTTCGCGGA
>PKZC01000410.1 GCA_003132905.1 Bryobacterales bacterium
GTTTGTATTTGCGCCGACACGCCCGCAGCTACCGCAGAGGGTGGAAAACTGAGCTGCGTGATCCGCTCGAGCGTCCGCTCGCGATCCTTGAAGTTCTCTTCTTCGTCGTCAAAAACCAGCTTGATGTCGGACAGACCGAATAGCGAGAACGACCGCAAGTGCGTTACGTGCGGAATGCCGCTCATTACGATCTCCAGCGGAATCGTGATTTGCTGCTCCATTTGCTCGGCGGAGATTCCCGGCCACTGGGTAACGATCTCCACGTAATTGTCCGCCACGTCGGGATACGCTTCGACGGGAAGCTGGTGAAACGAAATCGCACCCCAACCAAACAGCAGAAGCGCTGCGGCGAGTACGAGAAAACGGTTCTCCAGTGCGAAATCGACCAGCTTGCGAATCATCTACTGCTCCACGGTGTTCTGGAATACGAGTGCGTTGGATATAACCTGATCGCCCGACTTAATCCCCCTGACGATCTCCTGCATGTTGTCGGGAAGCATGTTCCCGGCGGTTACTTCTTCACGCCGGAAGCGGCCATTTCCTAATGGCGTGTAGACCCACTGGCGATCGTGCAGGTGTAGAATCGCGCTGGCCGGCACCGTGGCGTGTTTTTCCATAGTCTCGCCGTGGAACGTCGCGGAGACGAACATCCCGATGCGCATCACACCGGGATTCTCCACTTCCAGCCGGACCTTCGCGGTGCGAATGTTGGGGTCGATAATCGGCAGAATATTGCTGATCCGTCCCTTCAGCACCCGGTCCGGATAAGCCACTAGATGGATGTCCGCATATTCGCCGATATGCACCTGCGCCATATTGTTCTCCCAGACATCGCAGATGATCCACACATGCGACAGGTCGGAAATCGTGAACGGGTTTGGCGCCGTATAAGACTGTACCGCCGATTGATCCGTGATCTGCTGGTCTGTGATGGTTCCCGCTACGGGAGCAAAAACTTGAACGATACCCGTGGGATGGTCGGGGTCCGCCCCCAGCAGCCCGATTTGTTCCTTCGCTGTCTCGGTCACGATTCTCGCGTCTTCTAATGCCGTTTGCGTACCGACTTCAGCGTTTTGCGCGATTTCCAGTCCACTCTTCGGGATAGCCCCGTTTTCGAACAGAAGCGTGGCGCGTTCGAGCTGGATCTTCGTCAATCGTTCGTTGTCGACAGCAAGTTGTTCGTTTTTCACGGCCTGACGAAAATTGGAAAACGCATTCGCGATGTCCGCGCTTCTAACTCTGAATAGAAGCTGGCCCTTTTTCACTTGATCGCCCAGCCGTGCATCGATTTCGACAATTCGCCCCGTGGCAAGCGAGGGCACCGGCACTTGTTTCGACACATCGGGATTCACGACACCGGTAACATTGAGCTCCGGCGCGGCCACGCGCTCACCCGCCGTCGCAAGCGGAAACCGTTCCGGGTGTTCCACTTTGAAATTGTTAGCGTCCAGGTCTGGTTCCACCGTAGTGGGCGCCGGGCCCGTGCTTGCTTCCACCTTCTCCTGGGCGCTCACTTTCCTTTCGCATCCAGTGATGAAAAGGCATGCGCTCACGCACAAAGTCGCTGCAATAACGAATGAGTGATTCATTGTAAGACCTCGCGTCCGACGGCCATGTTCATCTGCGCGGCCGCGGTTAGATAGGAACCAATCAGATTCAGGTAAGCCAATCGAATGTCTCGGCTGGCTTTCTCCGCATCCAAGTAATCCAGCAGAGATGCCCCGCCATTTTGGTAAGAAAACGAAATCTTGTCGCGAGTGTCGCTCGCCAACTTCAGATACTTCTCCTTATAAGGGCGGAGCAGATTCACGGTGCTGACCAGCGTCACATACGCCGAATCAACATCGTTGTAGACCTGCGCTTCCGCCGCATCTCGCAGCCGCTCATTGCGTCCAATGTCGATCTTGGTTAGCTCCTTCTGGCCTTGATTTCGATCGAAGATGCGCAATGGAATACTGATGCTTCCACCCATGGTTTCGTTGGCGAAGGAGTTGGCAAACGAAGGATTGTGCGAGTACCAGATGCTGAACGTCGGGTCGGTTGAGCCGTTGGCCACAGCGAGCTGGTAGGTGATCCTCGCCAATTCGACGTTTTGCACCGCAGCCTTCAAGTCCGGCCGCCCTTCCAGGGCGATGTTCCGGAATTCCTGCTGCGGCATTAATTCAACTTTGAAATCGAACGGTCCCGACACGCCGAACTGCTCAATCGGCGTTCGGTCGTTCAATAGCATCAGAAGCTGGATCTTGGCGGTCCGAAGATTCACCACGGCTGTTTCAAAATCCGACTCAAACTGCACGCGCTGCAATTCCAGCCGGTCCAGATCCACTTCGGCGAGGTCGCCGGCTTTGAAACGCGTGCGATTCACCCCCAGCTCCCGATCCCAGTAAGCCAGGTTCTCCTTGGCATTTTCAAGCACGGCCTTGGCCTGTAAGGTTTGCACGAACGCACTGCGCAAGTTAAACACCAAGCCGCGCTCCTGGTCCGAATAGGTAGAATCCGCGACGGCGGTGGTTTCCTTGGCTTGGTCTCGCCGCAACTCCCGCTTGTGCCGGCGTTCGTGCAAGTAACTAAAGGCTGGCGTTTCCACCACGCCGCTGAACGGCCGCCAAACTCCTAAATTCCGGCTGATTTGAACACCATCCGCCGATAGCGTGAAATCCGGATTGGGCCGAAGGTAAGCAGTAATCTCCGCTGCTCGCGATTCATCTACATTGAGTTGCGCGGCTTTCAAGGTCGGGTTCGCGCTCTTAAACTTGTCCTGGATCTGTTGCCACGTGAACGCGGTCTGGGCCGGGAGTGTCGCAATCGATATTCCAGCGAGCACTATGCGCATAAGCCATCTCGTTGATGCAATCTTCATATGGAAAGATTTTGGACTGCGTTGAACGGGGCAGTAGAATTAACTTTAGCCCCGGCCAACGCAGGACTCCACTGATCTTGCTTCCAAACCGCGAGTGGTTCGATTATCTTTCGGAGCCGTTCGATAACGTCGATTACTTCGTGTGGTCTTGCGGTGATCGACCTCGATCTTTCAGCCGAAGGTCTTGGCAGAGGCCGCAATTGGCCATACCATTCTGTGCATGGAGTTCTCGAAACTCGAGCCCCGGCCTCAAGGACGGGAACGACAGGCTCAGCCAACCACCCGTGACCGAATACGGATCATCCTGCTCGATGATCACCTTCTTTTTCGCGAGAGTCTCGCCCGGCTCCTGGTCTCCGAACACGATTTCGAAATGGTGGCGCAGTGCGCCACGTCCACCGACGCGTTGAAAATTCTAAAACGGTCGGGAGCGGATGTCATCCTGGTGGATATCGACATTGCCAAGGATTTCATTCCTTGGGCGCAAAAGGTTCGCTATCGGGGAAAATACCTGGTCATCGCGACACGACTGGACGCGACAGGCTCAGTGGTGATGCTAAAGTACGGCGCCGCTGGTGTTTTCCTGGCGTCCGATTCCGCTAGCCGCCTGATACAGGCAATACGGCTCGTCGCGAGTGGGGAGGCCTGGGTGGACCAAAAGGTGGTTCAATTCCTCGCCGAGCGCTACCCTCACTTTGAGGCAAGATGGCACGGCAACCTCACCGCAAGGGAACAGACTGTTCTGATCGGGGTGGTGGACGGGTTATCGAACCGAAAGATCGGCGACCAGATCGGCGTATCTGAATCGACGATCAAAGCCACGTTGCAGCACTTATTCAAAAAGGCCGGCGTCCGAACAAGAAGTCAGCTTGTCCGGATCGCGCTGGAAGGTCCGCCAGTCGCTAGCTTAACTGGCAATCTCGAAAGGTCGCTATGACCAGAAGTCGACGTCACAACACGTCCCGGTACTGTTCCAGCGCCACTCGAACCAGCTGCGCGCGTGTACGGACGTTCGTCTTGGCGAAGAGCTGCTGTAACGTGTTCTTAATGGTGCTTTCCGAAACTTCCATCCGGCTGGCTATTTCCTTGTTTGCGAGACCTTGAACGAGAGCGCGCAACACCTCCCGTTCCCGATCTGTCAACGGGACACCTTCCTGATGTTCGGAAGGAGACAAATTGGAGCTGGCGGCGTCCGTCTCTTCTGTGACATCCGCGATAATCGCGGCAAGTTTCGGCGTTGTTCCCTCTTTGTACGTTGAGAACCAAACGTCCGCCGTGAACGATTCGCCGTTCGCGCGATGGCCCCGGCATTGCATGGAAGCGCGGAACTGAGGAGCCTCTTCCCACCGCAAAGCGTGGTGCAATTCAGGCAGAAACGCGGATACGGGACGGCCAATCAATTTTCCATCGCGGGGAGCCATCAGTTCCACCGCCGCCTGATTGGCAAGTTCGATGAAACCGTGCTCATCCACCGTTACGATGGCCGCCGGGCTGGTTTCCACCAGGGCCTTCAACCTTTCCCGCCCTTCAAGCGTCAACCGGCGATTACGCACCAGTTCGGCGACGAACAGTCCGCAGCCCGCCAGCGCCAGCGTCTCGAAAGCTAACCGTACGGTTGACCGATCGAGTGAACTGAAAATCTCGCTCAGCACCGCACAGCCAGCGCCGAGCGCGCCGATCGCCCAGCGCGGAAGGAACCCCGCTGCCAGCATGATGGGGAACAAATAGAGAACGCCGAACGCTACAAATGGTTTCGTCCACCAGTCCGCAACAGCGATGATCAAAATGATTGCAGCGCTCGCCAGCAGAACCGCGGGTTCGATTGCTTTCTTCCCACACTCGTTCCAAGCGCCACATGCATTTCGGATTTGGAGTGCCTATTATCGCATCGCTACTCGGCCTGGGCCGCACAATAAAACGATTAGCCAGTAGAGTTGGCCCCGAAGCTCTTACGGGCATCCTGACGATCCGGTGGCTCGGCGCTTTATCGGTTCGCAGGCTGTAGTCGCGGCCAGAAGCTTCAATCAAACGATTATCCTCGGGACAATTGACGCTGGAAGAGTCGTACACTCCTCACTAGATAACAATCTAGACTAACCCGCCCAAAGAAGGCATAAAGAAAGTCGATAGCTTTCTTGAATCCGGTCGATAACGAAAACCACGAGGGCGGGCTTACAATTTGACGGCTCAACATCTTACAAGTGCGCGCAAGACGTGGCCGAAGAAGTTACCTATCCAAAGATAATCGCTCACTATCCAATGGTTGGTCTCGGCATGTTCGGGAGCGCACACATTACCAGTGCTTACCAGTGCCGGTGAAGTGCGATAGAGTAACCAAGAGTAACCAAGAGTGATCACCCGCGCTGCGGCAATCGCGATATTTCCAATGGCGCTCCTGGCGCAATGGCCCGCTTTTAAGAACCCGTCCGCGCCCCGGCTGCCCAACGGAAAAGTGAATATGGATGCGCCCGCGCCCAAAGCCGCCGACGGCCATCCCGATTTCTCCGGTGTCTGGGATCGCGGCCTCGTCCCCGGCGCGCCGATTCCGATTCCAGCCAACGCGCTCGGCACGGCGTCGCCCAAAGGTCCGCGGCCCTTCCAGGATTTGCCGTCGCTGTTTCCCGATGGCTTGCCGTTCCAGCCCTGGGCCGCCGAGCTTCGCAAGCAGCGTCTGGCGGTACATAGTAAGGACCATCCCGATGCGCACTGCTTGCCGCTCAACCCGGTTCAGCTTCACAGCCATCCGCAGCCGCGCAAGATCATGCAGGAACCGGGGCTGATTCTCATCCTCTACGAAGCCAACGACGGCCGCCGCCAGATTTTCATGGATAGCCGCGCGCTGCCGGATAACGACGCCGATCCATGGTGGTTCGGCTATTCCGTCGGCAAGTGGGACGGCGATACGCTGGTGGTTCAAACCTCGGGGTTCCGCGAGCCGGGTTGGATTGACGAAGAAGGCACGCCCATCAGCAGCTCCGCTCGCGTGACCGAACGATTCCGGCGTTTGAACTACGGCACGCTCGAGATCGAAATCACCGTGGACGATCCCAAAACTTTTACCCGGCCCTGGACCTTTAAGCTGAACCAGCGCCTGATGCCGGACACGGAATTGATCGAATTTGTTTGTTTAGAGAACAATACCGGCTTGCAGCATTTGGTAGGGAAGTAACGGAACCGAGATTTACTGAACCGCGCACATAGTGAGCGGTCTTAAAGGAGGCGTTCATGCGCCGCATCATCACCTGTATCGCGTTTTTTGCCGCCGGCATCGGAGTAGGAACTTTTCTGATGCAGCCCGGCCGAGCCCAAACCACTCCCGTTTCCGGCCTGCGCCTCAACCACGTCGGAATCTATGTCAAGGATTTCGATGAGTCCATGCGCTTCTACACCCAGACCATGGGCTTCCGCGAAGCCTTCACCATTAAGAATGCCGAGGGCAAACCTGTCCTCGCCTATCTTCAGATCACGCGCGACACGTTCCTGGAATTAGCGCCATCCACGGCCGATCGCCCCGTCGGTTTGAGCCACATCGGCATCTGGCCGGAAGACATGACCGCGGCCGTCGCCGCCCTGCGCGCGCACGGCGTTATGGTGGCCGATCCGCGTACCGGGTCGACGAAAACCAGCATCACCAATGTCATCGATCCCAACGGCGTCCGCCTGGAACTGGTCGATTTTCTGGCCGGCTCTCTCCCTAAGAAAGCCATGGACGAATACAAATAGTACGAGGGCTCCTTGACAGTTTCCATATTTCTGCTATTGTCGAAGTATGGCTGCCGCCAAGGCAAAAACATCCGCTGAGCAAATCGCCAAGTACGCCGACATGTTCACGGCGATCGGCACCGAGCCGCGCCTGCGCATCATGCAGCTTCTTCTGTCCGCCCACCCGGAGGGCCTCGTGGTCGGCGAAATCCAAAGCGAATTGGGCATTCCGAATTCCACTCTTTCGCACCACTTGGAAAAGCTGAAGAACGAAGATCTGGTCAAGGTGCGCCGCGAGAGCACCTTCCTCTGGTACACCGCCAATACACAAGTTCTGGAAGAGCTGCTCGGCTTTCTATACGCCGAATGCTGCACCCGCAACAAGGCCATCAAACCCGAAGCCATCGTCACTCTGTGTAAGTAAAGGAGCTCCATGGAAATCAAAGATGTAGTGAAAGAAAAGTATGGTCAAGCCGCTTTGCGTGTGACCACCGGCGGCAGTTCCTGTTGCGGAGCAGCTTCGGCTATCGATGGATGCGATCCCATCACGTCGGATCTTTACGATCTCAACCAGACCTCCCAGCTGCCGGAAGCCGCTGTAAAAGCCTCGCTCGGCTGCGGCAACCCTACCGCATTGGCTCAACTGAATCCCGGCGAAACTGTGCTGGACCTCGGCTCGGGCGGCGGCATCGACGTCCTGCTCTCGGCTCGCCGTGTCGGCCCCACCGGCAAAGCCTACGGTCTCGACATGACCGATGAAATGCTGGCACTCGCGCGCGACAACCAACGCAAGGCTGGCGTCGAAAATGTCGAATTTCTCAAAGGCGAAATGGAAAACATCCCGCTGCCCGACAATTCGGTCGACGTGGTCATTTCCAATTGCGTCATTAATCTCTCGGCCGACAAAGATCGAGTGCTCGGCGAAGCGTTTCGCGTCTTGAAACCCGGTGGACGCTTTGCCGTCTCCGACGTCGTGGTGCGGGGGGAAGTCC
>PKZC01000261.1 GCA_003132905.1 Bryobacterales bacterium
CGCCGCTTCAAAGATCACGGTGCAAGGCGCTCGGTACCCGGAAAGGCTGGAGCAAATGACCGGTCGCTAAATGGAAAATGATCGACCGCGCGAAGGAGTTCAAGAAATGGAAATCAAACGAAGCGGTTCACAGCCCTCAGGCAAGGGACCGGTCGAGTATTTCACGGGCACGGTGCGTACCGATCCGCTATTCAATCCGCCCGCCCCGGCCCGCGTTTTGGGCGCTAGTGTCACTTTCGAGCCTGGCGCCCGTACCGCATGGCACACTCATCCACTGGGTCAGACGCTGATTGTGACGGCGGGTGGTGGCCGGACGCAGCGCTGGGGAGGCCCGATTGAGGAAATCCGGCCAGGCGACGTCGCCTGGATTCCGCCTGGCGAGAAGCATTGGCACGGCGCAAGTCCAACTACGGCGATGACGCATATCGCCATTCAGGAACAGCTCGACGGCAAAGCGGTTGACTGGATGGAACAGGTCAGCAACGAACAATACCTAGGAGCATAATTCATGCGGCCGCTACGACCATCCAGCGACGCGATCCAACCGAGCACGACGTCGTGATCGAAATCCTCTTCTGCGGGATCTGTCATTCCGATCTCCATCAAGTGCGTAATGAGTGGAAGGAAGTTATGCCGACGGTTTATCCTTGCGTTCCGGGACATGAGATCGTCGGCCGCGTCAGCAGGGCGGGGCCGGCCATGACAAAGTTCAATTCCGGCGACATCTTCGCGGTCGGCTGCATGGTCGATTCCGATCGCACCTGCCCCGAGTGCCAGGCTGGCCTGGAGCAGTTCTGCCCGAACGGGACACTCACTTATAGCGCGCCGGACAAGCACCTCGGAGGCGTCACCTACGGCGGCTACTCCGACACCATCGTCGTCCATGAGCGCTTTGTTCTAAAAGTCCCTTCCAACCTCGATCTGGCTGGAGCCGCACCTCTGTTGTGCGCCGGGCCACCACGTACTCGCCGATGCGGCACTGGGGCGTTACCAAAGGAAATTAGAAGCGCACGTGGTGGTCTTCACCACCTCACCGAGCAAGCAGGAAGACGCGCGCCGCCTTGGGGCGGATGAAGTGGTCGTCTCGCGAAATGCCGGCGAGATGCAGAAGCATGCTGACAGCTTCGATTTCATCCCGGACGCCGTTGCCGCCGATCACGACATCAACGCATACATTCAACTTCTCCGGCGCGACGGCAACATCACCATGGTTGGTGCGCCCGACAAGCCTCTCGCGGTCCCAGTCTTCGGCTTACTTTTCAAACGCCGCAGCCTCTCGGGCTCGCCCATCGGCGGCATTCCCGAAACCCAGGAGATGCTCGACTTTTGTGGTAACCACAACCTCACCTCCGATGTCGAAGTGATCCCCATCCAAAAGGTCAACGAGGCCTACCAGAGGCTGCTCAAATCAGACGTGAAGTACCGCTTCACCATCGATATGGCTTCTCTCAAAGCTGAGTAGGACCGATGTCTTTCAATTTCCCAGCTTCCCGGGACGCCTTCTAAGGCGAATCATCTAGAGCCAATACTTAACCCAGAGCCGAAAAACTACTGACCCCCTAGGGTGGCCTGTAGGCGCGCCCATTGCCGTCCGATCCTTATTAGTAAGTGCAGGCCGAAGAACCAGTTGAGCTCCACGTGTGCCTGTGTTCAACGGTGCATCGCTTTTCCAGAAGGGCGATTCTGACATGAAGTCCATTGGCAAGTATCAGGTAATCGAGGAGTTGGGTGGGAGCGCGATTGGAAAAACCTATCGCGTTCGCGACGCTTTTCGTAATCGCGAATTCGCGGTGAAGATTCTGTCGGTGGTTCCTAACCTCAGCGCGGAGGTGAAAGAAAACTTCTGCGGACACCTGGCAGCCTGCGCGGAACTAACGCATCGTCATCTGGCCAAGATCAACGATCTGGGAGAAGTGGACGAGGGGATCTTTGTGGCCACCGAGTGGCGTCCGGGGATGGACCTGCGGCGGTTCATGCAAGAGAATCGGGATCTGCCACTGGGCCAAAAACTGGCTGTGATCGCGCAAGTGGCCGAAGGGCTGGCATTCGCGCAATCACGCGGAATCGCGCATGGAAATCTGAAGCCAAGCAACATCTTTGTGGATGCCGCGCGCGACGTCAGCATACTTGACTTTGGGATCGCGAAATGGCTTGGCGCTCTGTTGGATGCCGGCAGCCGTCCGGAGGGGCTGGTGGCCAACTATCTGGCTCCCGAGCAAGTGCTGGGGCAGCCCTTTGACACCCGCACCGATATCTTTGCCCTGGGGCTGATGCTGTATGAATTCGCCTCGGGAAAGTATCCATTTTCGGCCGATCCAAGCGTAATCGCCCGCGAAATTGTACACAGTGAACCGACGCCGCTGCGCCAGTTGGACGCGCAGGTTCCAGAAGAACTGGAACAATTGCTGGCTCGAGCGTTAAAGAAAGATCCCGAGCAGCGCTTGCAGACGGCCGAAGAGTTTGCATCGGGGTTGTACCTCGCCGCGCAACAACTACGGCGCGCAGCTTCGGTCCCCATGCTTCCGACGCCAGCTGCCGAAGAATCGCCGGCAGCACTGGAACCATCATCGATTCAGCCAGTGCTGAGTGAGCCGGTGGTGAGTGAGCCAGTGGTGAATCCCTTCCCGGCTGTGCTGAAAGCGCAACCGATGAATCTTCAATCGGAGCCCATAGCGACGGCGTACGACAGTCCCGCCGTGCACGAACTGCCGCCGCGGCAACTAGCAGAACGGGAATCGATGCCACAGAATGCCCGTGCGCCACAGGAGCCGATGGCAGCCCCGAAGGTCCGGGAAAGGCCGCAAGATGCTCAACCCACGTCGCGCCCATGGAGCGCGCGTTCCTACGCCGCATCGCGTACGCCGGGCGCCGGAGGGAATCCTCCCAGGCCGCCCGCTACCCAGGCGTCCACATATCAGCCTCCGCCGCCCCTTTCGCCACCTGCGCCGGCATATGAGCAGCCTCAATCTTTTCTGATACCGGCCGTTCCTCCACCTGAACCATCCGCGCCGCTTACCAACAAGACGATGAAGCGCGTGCTCATTACGGCTGCTGGACTGGTTCTGGCAGCGGGTATCGTTGGGTCGCTGGTTTCGCGGCAAAATCTGCGAGCCTCGCAGAACAGGAGCCATTCCGCCGCTATCGAGACGAAGCCCATCGCCCCAGCTGAGCCGGCAGCGGAGCCGCCTACCAAGCGCCCCGAGGCCGTCGCCCCCGAGGCACGCGCCCCAAAACCGGGAGAGTCCGGACCGGATGATCTAGGTAATCCCGAGTTTTCAGCCCGGCAAACTTTGAACGGGCCGGTGCGCTCGCTCTGGGAGTCCGGTCGATACGCTGCGGCTCTGGCGCTCGTGGATCAGGTTCTGGCGAACAATCCCACCAATGAAGAGGCACGCGGCTGGCGGAAGAAAATTCGCGCGGCGCAAGCCGCCGAAGCAGCTTTGAAGTAGGACATATGAGACGTCTGATTCATTCCACCGTTCTGACGGCCGTACTGGCGCTGACTGCCGTTCCAGCATTTCCGACGCCCTCTGACCAAAAGCCCGGGCACGGCAAGAAATCTTTTGATCCGTTCCTGAACGGAGAGCCGTTCACTCTTGATCAGGTGCTCCTGCTCCTGAAACAAGACGCCATCCCGCTGCATCGCCGCAAAGAGGCCANNCATCGCATTTGCGCTGTCTTCCGACGCTCTTTCCAAGATCGAGTCGACGGGAGCTCCCGATGACATTCTGGATCTCATCAAGAGCAAAGCAAAACCGGCCGCTGCAGTCCCTGTGACCGCGAAACCGGTGGCGAAGGGCATGCTGAATCTTAGCTGTGCGCCGGTAGAATGCCAGGTGAGGCTGAATGGCACCGCGCTGGGACCAACGGCCGCCGGTAAGCTGGACGTGGCCGGGTTGACGCCCGGAAGTTGGGTGGTCGATTTTGAGAAGGAAGGCTACGTCTCGCACCAAAGCACCGTGGTGGTTGAACCGGCCAAGAGCACTGTAGTTACCGCGACGCTCGATCTGGATCGCGCGGCGCGCGAAGCTTTCGGGAAACAGCTATTTCAGAAAATGATCCGGGCCCTGGGAGGCGACGACGGGCTCAAAACGCTGGCATCGGTGCAAGCCACCGGCAGCACCACGCTCTGGGGACACGACGGCACCAGCGTTCGATGGACCCTGCTGATGCGGAATAGAACGGATCGGGCGTTGTTTCAAGCCAAAGCCGGCCGTATTCTGCATGAAGTGATGTTCGAAGGAAGCGAGTTTAAGGCCAGCAAAAATCTGAAGGGCGATGAAGCGCTGCAACTGCCCACTGACTTCGGCTTGATTCGTGACGACCAATTGCCCGCCTTGCTGGCGCGCATCCAGGATCCCAACTACAAGCTGGTCGCGAATCATCCCGACCCGGTGGCGGGCGAGGATTTTTCCATCGTCGCCGAGTCCGGAACCGAGAAGATCTCAATCGGCTTAGACGCTAATTTGCGCCCGCAGCGGGTGAAGATTTCGACCGACGCCGGTATCGGCTCGGCCTTGATCACCTACTCGGACTACATTCAGAACGGCAATTCATTCTACCCAAAGACCATGCTGATCAAGCCCGAAGGCCAACAACAGGGCATCGAAGTTCGTTTTGACAAGATAGAGTTAAACCCCAACTTGAAGGACACCGACTACAAGCTTCGGGGCAAACCGTTCGTGGAGCTGGAAAACTGACTCGGGAACGCGCCGAGCGTGTTGTTTCCCGTACGGTGTTAAGAAACATTCGTCTAAGACAAATTCGAACCTTTTTCGAGATTTCTTCGTCTAATCAGCCATGGTGAGAGTGGACTCGTTGGAAGTTGCGTACCGGTCCGCCTTTGAAGATTTTTCCAGCAAGGCGCAGCAGGTTCAGTTGCTGACGGAAAATTCCACAGGCGATCGAAAGGCCTTTGAAACCGCTCTGCTAGAGCTGGAGAAGGCGCATCTGGCATATAAGGACGCGCGCGATGCCTTCGTGCGATCGTTGCTGCCGCAGCAGGACCGTCCCCGCAAACGCCTCCAAGACATTAGCGGAGACGTGCCGGCCATTGCCGAACTCCTGTGGGAAAGCGCTGGCCGTACCACAGGCACGGCTGAACAAGACTGGCAGCGCGCCGAAGCCATTGTCCAGCGAGCAGTCGCCGCCTCGTCTTGCGCCAGTTAGCTCTACCAACTAGCCGGCGCTGGCCGATTGTCCGGCGATGGCTTCCATTTGTTTGATGTGATTGCGGTCGTGTCCCGCCATGGTTTCCACGATGGTCTGAAACGTCATGGTCCCTCGCTCGGGATGCGTCACTGGTTTAGCGAAATCGGCCGGCTTCACGGATCGAATCAGCGCAATGTTCCAGGCTCGCAAGGCAGTGAGCGCCGCCAACGCCAGACGCGCATCGCAGGAGGGGTAGCTCTTCGCCCACAGATCCTGATCGAAAGGCTGGATGATGTGATGATCCTCAGCCAAGGTCTGCTTCAGGCGGAAGGCAAACGCGATTTCGGAATCGGCCAGATGAGACACGATATCGCGAGCGCTCCATTTGCCGGGCGCGGGCGGCATCTGCAAATGGTCCGGCCCGATGGTTTCCACCAGTTGCGCCAGACGGCGCGGAGTCTCTAAGATTACATCCATTGGCGCGCGCTCGCCCATGTGGCTGGCATAGGGGTTCATCGAATTACTTCTCCTTGGTCCGGTCGTCCGGAAGCGGCTCGGGCGTGTCGAACTTGATGGTGGACCCGGTTTCGAACTTGCGATACAGGCGGAACTCGATGTCGTTCTTGGTCATGTAGCGGGTGAGCTTGGAAGTGAGGACGGCCTTCAGCGGCAGCATATACTGCGTGTCGCCGATAGTTTGCAGATCGTAATCCAGCGATTCGCGCGCGTCTCGCACCGGAAAATCGGAAGGAATGTTGTACGGGTTCAAAGTGATCTTCGTCACTGTCGTGGTGTCGCGATCGATGTACACCAGTCCGCGGTAAGCCGGGACGATCTCTTTGCCGGTTTCGATTTCCTTCATGTGATACTGCGAATATTCCTGCGCGATATCGTAAGCGAACACATAGGTTCGCCGGCCGCGCAGAGTGGCCCAGTGATCCCACGAGAACTCGGCGTGGCTTCCCGGTTCGAAGATCTCGCTCATCATCGTGCNNCTGAGACGGTTCCGCCCAGTTGCTCCATCTTCACGTTGGTCACGGGCTGATCGTTCTTCAGGATCACTTCATAATCTTCGTGCTGGTCGCTGTAGCTAAGCTTCGCTGTGATGGTGTCCTGGTGATACCAGCTGGAGCCCGTGCCGCCGCGATCCACGTCGCGCCGCGTTACCTGCACGCAGATGAAGTTGGGCAGGCTCTTGGTGTAGTTCATCACGTAATCGCGCGCCTCGTCGATGATCTTGGCTTGTTCGATCGAATCGGGCGGAGGGGGTGGAACGACCACAGGTTTCGGCGGAGGCGGAGCGGCCTGGGGCAGACTGCTGGATGCGTCGCCTAATTCCTTTAACGCCGCGACGGTTTTAGGACCGGCTCCCAGGCTTTGAAGCTCTTCGATGGTGCGGTCGTCGAGCTTCTCCACCATCTTGACGTGGCGCAGGGTTTCGGCCACTTCTTTATCGGTCTGTTTGAGTCGGACGGCGGAGCGGATGAAGTCAGTGAGTTTGTCCACCGTGAGGGACATCTCGCCGGCGCCCGAAAGGACCAGGGCGGTCACCAGAAGTAGCAGGCAACGCATAATCCTATTTTGCCTCATTCAGGCACCCGACCTGTATACTCATACGGGCAGCATGCGTCTGAGAATAATCATCCTGGTTTGCGTGGCGCTCAGCATGTCACTCTCCTGGGCACATGTGCCTCTAGTAAAGCAATTGTTGCAGTCCGCTTTGGCCGACACGGAAGGGCCGGCGCCAACGGCCACGGACTCAGCCTACCTGAAGCTGGACGCCGCTCCTAGATAAACTGACACCCGGAGAGATCGGGGCGCTCCTGCCCACCGGCATCCAGTGTTTGAAATCTACCCATCCGCGCGCACAGAGCGCAGGAATTAGTTTCCTGATAAGTGCGGAGCTCACACCAGCAAGTGCCAAGCTCCTAGATCCCTACATGGATGATTTCGATGCTATTCTCCGCGACGCCGTAGACCAAGTGAGACAAAGCACAATCGCGAGCCTGGAAATTACGAGACCATCCATGTCTCCGAAAGCGATTCAGTTGTTTCTAAAGCATCTAGAGGACAAAGCGAACACTCCGCCGCAAACCGGCGCGATTGAATACGGGCTTTTGCGCGCCGCACCTTCAAATCAATCCATACTCCATCAGGTGCTCAGCGTTGCGAAAAACCGCTCCGAGTTCGATGTAAAATACCCGGTACTCCAAGCGATTGGTCTCTCAAAAATCCAACTTCCCGAAGCCTTGGACTTTATCGGCAAGGAACTCGACGATCCGATCGGGCGGTCAGGCGCGATAGTCGCTGCTTCACGCCTGGATCGCGACGTTCGCGCGCGATTCGCCGCGCAGTTGAGCCGCATTGCTCAAGACCCCGACCTAGCTCCCGATATACGCGGAGCAGCCGGGGCCGCAATCAACGGACACTAGCTTGCCGACAGGCGAGCGCTAGTTAACGAGACCGTGGCACTTCTTGTATTTCTTGCCGCTTCCACAGGAACACAGATCGTTGCGGCCGGGCTTGGCGGGCGCGACTACGGTTTCCGATTCCTCTTCTGCCTCTTCGTCGGGAAAGAACACGGGACTCTTGCCGTGCAGCATCAGGCGCTGATCGAGCGCGATGCGGACCAGGTCTTCTTCGTCCTCGCGAAATCCGCCGGCGGCTTGTTCCACCTTGGTCATCAGGGCGCGAACGCGGCCGGGCGATGTCTCGCCGGGAATTGCCAGGGCATAGGCGAAGAGCGCGTCGGTGCGAAATTCGTCTTCCTCAAAAAGTTCCGCCAACCGCGGCGCTTCCGAAGCCAGATCGAGATATCCGACGCCCCAGATGGCTTGCGTCTTAATATCAGGATCGGGATCGTCCAGATGCTGCGGTGGATAATCGGCGAAACGCTTATCGAACGACCGCGCCATAGCCTTGAGAGCCTTGGCACGGCTCAGCGGGTCTTGATACAGATTCAAAATGGCCTGATAAACCACGGCATTGTCGGATTGTTCCGCTAAACCAATGGCCGCGCCGCATCGTTCTTCGATCGCAGCCTTCGGATCAGCCAGCACCTTGAGCATGGCCTGGCGCAAATCGGGCTCGTCGCCGATTTCACCGAGCGCCTCCCAGCAAGCCCCGCGGACGGTGGCATCGGGATCGGTCTTGGCAAGCTGGATCAAACGTGCGCGCGCGGCATCGGACAAATCCGTGCCTTGATAGCTGAGCGCCACCTCGACCTTCAGGCTGGGCGAGCCCTTTTCGAGCATCGCCAGCCGGTCTTCATCTTCGAGCGCGGCGAAATCCAGGGACGCTTCTTCCGGATACAGCGCCCAAATATCAAACGGCTGATCGGGTTCGGACGCAGCAGCGGCTGGCGCGCTCAGTCCATCAATGACGGCTTGAATAGGGGCACGCGAGCGCGGATCATCCGCCGGAATTTTCCCAAGCGCGGCTTCCAGTGCTTGGATGGCCGCGGGATCGCCGTACATTTCTAAACACAGCGCGGCGTCCTGCGGATCGGTTTCGAGACGCTTGGTAAGAGCTTCCAGGACACGATGATCGCGAACTCGCAGCGCCGCCAGCAGAAACGGCACGTCACCCGCATCCCCCAGCTTCAGCTCGCCTAGAAGCTCAAGCACAGGATCAACGGCCGGCGGGCCCAGTTCCACCATGCACTCCACTAAATCGTCAGGAACGTCGCTGGTGTTGTCGCGGATTACGCGCAGGAAGAACGGCAGCGCGGCGGGCGTGCGAAGGACGCGGAACAGATCGATCAGTAGTGGATCGAGATCCATCAGATCGTCTTCGTGATTTTGCGCCGCAAAACGCACGATATCGGGAAGCGAGTTTTCAGGAAAATCGAGAATGCCGTGCAAAAGCCGCTGATCCACCGGAATGTACCCATGCCCGGCGGCTTGCAGCAGTTGATAGGCCGGAACGCCTTCATAGCGTCCCGGCTCGAGGATCAAATCAGGATGTGGCAGGAACTATTCTCTCTTGGGACTACTCTGGCTTCTGTGAACTACTCGGGCTCTTTCACCACGTGCACCGTGATTTCAGAAGTCACTTCCCGATGCAACCGCACCGGAACCTTGAATTCGCCCAGCGTTTTGATCGGCTCTTCCAGCGCGATCTTTCGACGCTCGATGGTGTAGCCTTGCTTTTCCAGCGCTTCCGCGATGTCTTTCGATGTCACCGAACCGAAAAGCTGATCGTTCTCACCGGCCTTCTGCGAAATAGTAATTTCGACAGTTGCCAGCATTTTGCCGAGATCCTTGGCTTCGCCTTCCACCTTCACTTCGCGGCGTAAGTGGGCCTGGCGTTCCTGCTCGACGATTTTTTTGTTCGATTCCGTCGCGGCTACGGCCATCTTGTTCGGCAGCAGAAAATTGCGCGCATAGCCGGGCGCGACCTTTACCAACTGGCCGCGCGTACCCAGCTTTTCAACGTCTTCTCTTAAGATCACATCCATGATGAGAGTCCCCCTTAGATCGCCGTAGCGAACGGAATCAGCGCGATGTTGCGCGCCTGTTTGATGGCTTCCGCCAGGCGTTTCTGGTGCGGCGTGCAGACACCCGAGATACGGCGCGGCACGATCTTTCCGCGCTCGGAAATGAAGGACGAGAGCATCCTCACGTCTTTATAGTTGATGTCGTCGATTTTCTCCACGCAGAACCGGCAGACCTTCTTGCGTCGGAAATATTGCTTCTTGGTGGCCAGCGCTTTATCGCCGCCGGTAGGCCGCATGGAACCGCTGATGGGACGTCCGCCTCGTTGTTCGGCCATGTTACTCTCCTACCTTTTCTGCCACCGGCCCCGCAGTTACGGGAACTGACGCCACGGGAGCTGTCGCTACGGGAGCGCCGGGCATCGGAGCGCCGGGTCTTGGGCCCGTAGGTTCGGCAGCGCCTGCCATGGCATGCTCCAGCGGCACACTGGGAGCGGCCGGAGGCGCCGGTTTACGCGCGGCGCGCTTTTCGCGCTCTTTCTTGCGCTTTTCGATCTTCTTCAATTTTTCATCGATGCGGACGCTCTGGAATTTCATTACCAGGTCCGACACGCGCAAGCGCCGCTCCACTTCCAAAATCGTTTCGGGCTTGGTGGTGAACTGCAGTAATACGTAGAAGCCTTCGTTGCGCTTTTGAACGCGATAGGCCAGCTTGCGTATGCCCCACTTGTCGGATTTGTCGACGTTGCCTCCCTGGGAGGCGATCAGCGTGGTCAGTTGTTCGATCAAATGATCGATATCTTCTTCCGGCGTATCCGGCCGGAGTATAAACAGCTCTTCGTAGATCCTCATTCTTCCTCGTTTAAGCCTGGGGCGCGACGATTAAATTTCGCCATGGACTTTTCGACGCCTTCAGCGATGATGGACTCCACTGCCTGTGACGCATAGTCCAGCAGTTCATCCAACTCTTCTTTGTGCGCCCGCTTCAGCTTCGCGAGCACAATTTGAGCGCCGTCCTTATCGCGACGGCCCCCATGAACTCCCAGGCGAACCCGGGGGAAATCTTTAGTTCCAACGCAGCGGATTACGGAATCCACGCCGCGATGGCCGGCAGCCGAACCATTGGGTCTGATTCGTACCGACTGCCAGGGCAGATCCAGTTCGTCATAAACCAGAATCAAATCCCCTGGCGCAATCTCATTCTTCACGAGCAAACCTTGCACCGACTCGCCGCTCAGATTCATGAACGTCTGCGGCTTGGCGAGCATTACTTTCTTACCCGCCACAGTTCCCTGCCCCACGAAGGCCATGCAATCCCGACGCCCGACATCGATTCGATTGCGCTCCGCAACCCGGTCCACCACTAAAAACCCAAGGTTGTGAGCTGTGGACTCGTACTCTTTGCCGGGGTTTCCGAGACCAACGACCAGGAGCACAGAAGCCAGAATACAGAAGTCAGAATCCAGAATGAAGGAAGCGGACGTTCCGTCCGCGTACTGAATTCCGTCCACCTTCTGAATTCTGTATTCTGAATTCTGACTTCTTTCTTTTGACTTCTGAATTCTTCTTCACTACTTCTTCTTCCCCTTCTCCTTCTCGGCGGCCTCCGCCTCGTCCTCTTCCTTCTTACCCTTCTTGATCACTTCGGGCTCGGTTGGCGTGGCCACCTCGGCGCCGGCTTCAGCCACAGGAGCCACCACCTCTTCAGCCTTCATGGTTACCACGTGCGCGATCACCTGTTCAGGCGCACTGAGCAGCTTCATTGAGCCACTCAAGGGAATATCGCTCGCGCGCAGATTCTGACCGATCATCAATTCCGTGACGTCCACCGTAAATGACTCCGGAATCTCGTCCGGAAGACATTCGATCTCCACTTCGCGCGTGATGGCTTCGAGCAATCCGCCTTGGATCTTAACGCCCTGGGCCTCGCCCGTCATATGTACACGGACCTTGATGTCGATGCGCTTGGTGAGATCGATGCGTTTCAAATCCACATGCAGCAAGGTTTCCTTCACCGGATCACGCTGCCAATCGACGATCATCACCGGGATTTCGTCGCCGCCCTGCATAGCGAGATTGAAGATGGTGTTGTGTCCGGTGGTGCTGTGCAGGATCTTGTTAACCTCTTTCGGACTAACGGCCACCGCGACAGCGGGTGCGTTGGCGCCGTACAACACCGCGGGGGCGAACCCCTTGACGCGGAGACGGCGGGCTTCATTCTTGCCACGCGATTCGCGCGGCTCGGCGGTGATTGTGATTTCTTTCCTCATTTTCCTTACTCCAGCAGGCGCTAGCCTGCGTCATTCTTTAAATAAATAGGGTGCTTACGGAACCGTCCTCATGGATTGACTGAATCGCGCGCGCCAGCAATGGAGCGACGTTCAGCGTCTTGATGCGGGAGCACCGCTTGGCGTCCTCCCGGAGCGGAATGGAATTAGTTACCACCACTTCCTGAAGCTTCGATCCCTCTATACGTTCCACAGCCGGTCCGGAAAGCACGGCGTGGGTAGCGCAAGCTGTGACGCTCAACGCACCCTGCTTCAATATTGCTTCGGCGCCCTTGGCGAGCGTACCGGCCGTATCAATCAAATCGTCCACAATCAAACAATGCTGCCCTTCCACATCGCCGATGATGTGCATCACTTCCGCCACGTTCACTTCGGTCCGGCGCTTATCGATAATCGCCAGCGGCGCGTTCAAATGCTTGGCGAAAGCACGCGCGCGTTCCACACCCCCGGCGTCCGGCGATACCACGGTCATGTCCCTGCGTCCGATGGACTCGAAATATTCGAGCATAACCGGCGCGGCAAAAAGATGATCCACGGGAACATCGAAAAATCCCTGAATCTGAGCCGCGTGCAGGTCCAACGTAAGCACACGATCCGCACCAGCCCTCTGAATCAGGTTGGCAATCAACCGGGCGGAGATAGGCATTCGCGGCTTGTCTTTCCGATCCTGCCGCGCATACCCATAATAGGGTAGCACTGCCGTGATGCGCTCCGCAGAGGCCCGTTTCAGGGCGTCGATCATGAGCAACAATTCCATGATGTGCCGGTCCACCGGAGTACAGGTGGGCTGCACCGCGAAAACATCGGCGCCGCGCACGTTCTCAAGGATCTGGAGGCGGATTTCTCCGTCCGAGAAAGGCTCAACTTCGGCCGCGCCGAGGGTACACCCCAGCGAGGCGCAGATCTTGGCGGCTAACGTCGGATTGGCGTTCCCCGTGAAGATCTTTAGCTGCTCGAATCTCATCGTGCGTACCGGTCTTGCGGCGGCCATGTCTTACTTTCCGAGGAAACTGCTAACTGCCGCCACCAAAGCGCACGGTAACGGCTACGGCTCACCATGGTAAATGGATAAACCTGATTGCTCGGGAGTTCTTTCCGCATCGACACTGCGGCACGATCCCTCATTTCGCGGTTGGCGAACAATCCGAAAAGCGCGGAGCCGCTCCCCGTCATCATAGCCCGCCAGGCTCCCAGCTTCAGCAGCTTTCCCTTCATCGATTTTAGTTGAGGATGTTGGTGAAACACAACCATTTCAAAGTCGTTGGTCCATTCCGGAGCGTCAAGCGACCCGGCATCGCTCGCGCCCCAGGCAACGGACTGGAACCTGTTGATCATATCAGTTGAGACCTCGGGGAGTACTTTACGCTCCAGCGCCGTATAGGCGGCAGCGGTAGAGGAGTGAATCTCGGGGGTGATTAGCAGACCTGGACTGGGTTGAGCGTCAGGCAGTGGATAAAGCTCCGTCCCGCGTCCCAGACCGACTGCCGTTCCACCGAGTAGGAAGAAAGGCACATCGCTGCCCAGCCCGGCCGCCAGTTCCATCAGCTTTTCCATCGGAACGCGCTTTTTCAGAAGCCGGGGTAGCGCCAAGAGCACTGCGGCGGCATTGCTTGACCCACCACCCAGCCCGCCGCCCAAGGGAATTCGCTTGGTAAGACTAAAAGTGATGCGCCCGGTAGCGCGCGCCGCTTTCAGGATCACATCTGCCGCCCGCAGAATCAGATTGCCGGAAATATTCAAGTCAGACTTCAACTCAATCTTAGTGCGCCCGCGCTCAAATTCCACATCGATCGTATCGGCCAAAGAGATGGTTTGAAATATACTTCGCAGCTCGTGAAACCCGTCCGGGCGTTTATGAAGAACCCGCAAATCCAGGTTGATTTTGGCCAGCGAACGGAGCCGGACGCGCTCGGACATTAGTAATGCAGCAGCGAGAATACGTCGTAGCCATGCAGCTTTTCGCGCCCGTTCAGGAAGTCCAGCTCGAGGATGAATCCCAGGCCTGCCACTTTCCCATGCAGCGTCTCAACGAGGCGCGCAACGGCTGCGGCGGTACCCCCGGTGGCCAGCACGTCATCGATAATGAGCACGTTTTGGCCGGGCGTAATCGCGTCTTTGTGGATTTCTAGAACGTCGGTGCCATATTCGAGCGCATACTCAATGCGTTCCCGCTCGGCCGGAAGTTTCTTCTCTTTGCGCACCGGGATGAACCCGTATCCGAGCGCATAGGCCACCGCGGGCGCGATGATAAACCCGCGAGCTTCGATGCCGAGCACCACGTCGATCGGGGTGGAACGATAGTGCTCGGACAGAGAATCGATCACGCCCTTGAAGCCGGTGGGATTCTTGAGCAGCGTGGTGATGTCATAGAAGTTGATGCCCGGCTTGGGAAAATCGGGGACTTCGCGGATGAGCGCTTTCAGTTGGTCCATTTAGAGAATTCGTATTGTAACATCGGAGTCGTAAACTTCCCTCATGTCACTGCTTGACTCGGTCCCCATCATGGCTTTCGGCGCGACAACGGACGCTGCCCGCGCCAAGGAATTTTATCGCGACCAGCTTGGCCTGCGTCTGGTCAGCGAAGACGGCTTCGCGCTGGTGTTTGATGCGGCCGGAACGATGCTGCGTGTCCAAAGGGTGAAGGAAGTGCGCGTCGCGCAATACACCGCGTTGGGCTGGCAAGTGCCGGACATCGCGGCGAAGGTGGAGGAAATCGAGAGGGCCGGCGTCCATTTTGAGCACTACGGCATTCCTGGCCAAGATCAGCGGGGCATCTGGACTCCGCCGGGCAGCACCACGAAAGTAGCGTGGTTCAAAGATCCGGACGGGAATATCCTCAGTCTGACTCAGTTCTAAAAAGATGCTGTCACTGGTCTATGTCAGTTCCGCGACGCGGTTGCTTTCAGAAGAGGATCTGAAGGCATTGCTGGCACAAAGCCGCGACAAAAATAAGCGGCTTGGGCTCACGGGATTGCTGCTCTACAAAGACGGCAATTTCATGCAGGTTCTGGAAGGCGCCGAAGATGCCCTGCTGGGAACATACGCCAGCATTCAGAGCGATACCCGCCACCATGGAATTCTGGAATTGATACGGCAGCCAGTCCAGGAGCGCGAATTCGCGTCATGGTCGATGGGTTTTAAGAACCTGAAAGACGTGAATCTCACCGAACCGCTCAACTCGGCCGGTTTTCAAGCCGATCCATCGCGCGCGCAAAAGTTGCTCGGAATGTTCCGCCAGAAGATGTAACGCGGATCTGCGTTTATCTGCGTTCATCTGTGGCCCAAATTCAATCAATCAGGCCGTTACGCACCGCAAACCGCACCAGTTCGCCCGAGGAATGCAGATTCAGCTTCTCCATGATCTTCCCGCGATGCGCATCCACGGTATACACGCTCAGGCTCAACTTACCAGCGATTTCTTTGTTCGTCTGGCCTTCGGCGATCATCTGCAGCACCTCGCGCTCGCGGCTGGTGAGCAAGTCCAACGGATCGGTGACGTGTTTGCGATAGTCGCTCAACACCGCGTCTGAAACACCCGGGCT
>PKZC01000327.1 GCA_003132905.1 Bryobacterales bacterium
AGCCACCCAGCGCGTCCGTGAAGTTCTCGATCTCACGCGTCTAAGCTCGATCATCCCCATGACTGAGGACCTCCCGTCCGGACTGGCTGCACTGCGTGGCGAAGGTCCGACGGCATACAGCGCGGGAAAGGGGTAAGCAAATATCCTGGCCAAGCTCGCAGCAGATGGAAACCAATTTGCTATGTGGCGGCCTCCGAGTCTTTCGCCTGCGCCGAGCGACATGATGCGCGAAACAAGTCTAGCGCGGCGCATCAGAAATTGGGGCCAAGTCCTGGATCTCGATCTTGTCCCCGCCGCGTAAAGCGCGCACCACACTGTCGAAAATAGCCTCGATGATTACCTCCGAGTCCTTCCGCGTCATTTCCACAGCCCTAGAAACGTCTTCAATCAACTCGACCTTGGTCATATTGTTGGCCTTCCCTCGTTCGCATATTCATGGCTTCTTCGATCGTTATGGTTGCCGCCGCAGCCTACCGCTTATGATTCGTCGAGGTGCGGTGGACTTCGTACACCTCGCCCACGTTCTGCATCCCTACCCCTATGCCCGCTTCGCCGCCACCCATCCTCGGTAAGAGCCTTGTGCGTAAACGCGCTCGCACGNNGTCGTCCCTACCGCGACAGTAAGCCGATTTTGTCGGTCCCCAAAGTAGTTTCCGGATTGCGGACTAGAACGAAGCCGCTGGCGCGGCAGACGCTACGCGCGTCGGTCACTCGGCCCATCTGCAAATCCGCAACGCGCGCTTGCACAAGACAGGCAATCCGGGTTAGGATCACCGGCAGAGATGCTCATAACCAGCGATTCGAGCCCATGCATTGCTGGTTTTGGGTACTGTGGGTACCAAAATGACATTCAAATCCCATAGCAGACCGCATCCGCCGCAAACGCCANNTTCCGATCAAGGCTAGCGACGATACAGGACATGGGAACGTTGGGTTAGGTTCAGGCGTTCACTTCTTCAACTCAGCCTGCCAGTTGGGCACTACCGTGATGGGCGTATTTGCGCTCTGCTGGTTGGGAGGCATAGAGACCAGAAATTGCTTGACGTCCGCAGTCATGTCCCAATCGCCAAGGTTCGGCGGCAACGCGAATAGCTGTTTCGGGATGCCGGGCTGAAATGCCCCGCCATGCTTCCCGCGCCGAGGGGCGCAAGGATCTGGTAGGGTCCCAGGTGAGTCCCACCGGTAAGGGGCATTAGGTGATGAACAATTCCACCTCACCACTCTACTTCACGACGTGGACTGAATCGCCGCAACACGATCTTTCAGTTGGTGCGGTTGTGGGCGAAATCGCTTCTAGTAGATCACTGCCGCTCTGACGTCGTTGTCCAAGTAATGGTTTTGCCGCCGGGGCCGACAATCTCCCAGTGCCCCGTCATGATTCGTCCGTCCGCGGAATACGTGGAGCGATTGGTTCCCACATCGACCCCGCCCTTCCTCATCTTTGCTTCCAGCGAGCCATTCTCCAGGCGCCGAAGACTGAGGGAGTCGGCCACAAGACTGCCCTTGACCGGGCACCAAGTGCCGTCCATTTGCAGGACGGCGGTAACCTTCGCTTTCCGCCCATCCGACCAGACACCGTCATTGCNNCCGGACGTTGGGTGAGGCAGGTCCGACTGTGAGGATTCACATTTCGTGAGTTTCCATGTGCCCAAAAACGAGAGTGGGGCTTTGGAGGGTGTCATTTGGATTTGCTCCTTTCCGAGCGAATCGACTATTTCACGTTGCGGCGCGGAATGCAAGGCTTTCATCACTTGGGTTGAGACGTACAGCGGCACAGCTCATCTAAGAAATTCAACAGAAACGTTACGTGCACGGAACTTTTGTTTTCTTCGGCCGGTGGCGGCGGAACCAACGCCTCGATTGTTTTACCGGTCCGGGCGAGATCGAAATTAACATCGCCAGTGGGCGCAGTGAGTTGTTGGTCGGACCAAAGACGAGGCTTACGAGCCTGCGGCCAAAGATATTGAGTTTGAACGATTCTACTCCAAACCAAGGCTCAGATCCCGTATAACGCGCGTTACGGAAAGTGGCCCCGGCGTCCATTCGACGAAAAGTAGCTTCCGGGTTGCCGACGTTCCTGATCCGGCTCAATCCTCGTCGAGCGACGACTATCTCCGAGTGCCGGAGGATTCGCCCGGAGCCTGGACGACGCTTCCCCCAACGCCTTATCTCAGGCCTAACCGGGAAAAGGGCGGTGAGCCGCAGGGACTCGAACCCCGACCTCCTGCGTGTGTGAA
Source organism: Bryobacterales bacterium (assembly GCA_003132905.1). The sequence continues at coordinate 2,238 of PKZC01000327.1, forward strand.
GCAGTTTCTTGCCCGAAGAGTCCGGTTATCCGCTGATGATTAGGGAGGATTAAAGGAAGATTAGTCCCGCTCGGACGTGGCCGTCAACCATCTGAGATCGAATCGATAACCGACCAATCTTTGCTCGGTGGCGATGCATCGAATCCCGTTGGTCTGTGCATCGAATCCCGTGGTTGCGTTAAATGCATCGCCCTTCGAGAAGAGAATCGCCTACTAGTAGCCGACGTTATCCCCACCAACCCCGCCCACCGCCGGCCGTGCAAACCGTATCCCGATCTTGCGGCCGTCGTCTGAGTGGTAGGACCGAACGCTCATGGAACTCTCGACTGGGTCCGACAGCAATGGAGCCTGCAATTTTTCAAAAATCAAATGGTCCATGGCCTCCGGTGATGTCGCGTTCAAAGTAAGGGGTAGCGCGATCAGGTCGAAGTGGTTTGCCTTAAGTCGTTCTGGGAACGAGAAAAATTCGAGGTGATAGCCGTTGTCGCGGAATAGCGTAATGAGCGACGAAGCCCATTCGTGCCGGCGGTCGATCGGAGCTGGGAGACGATACTCCATATCGATTCCGCGGCCGTCTTCCAGTACGCATGCGCGCGACCAGGTTCCAAGCAGCCCCCGGTTGGGCTCTTGTTGAGCAGGCTGCGCGCCGATCAGGTCGCACATTATGCGTTCCATCTCTTCTGGAGGTGTCATGCACAACTCCTCCGGAACGGCTATCAGGTCCAAGTCATTGCCTTTTCCATCACGCGAGACCGAGCCATGCATCGCCAGAGCATAGCCGTTCTCGCGAAACGCCGGGTGCAGCACTGTGAGAACTTGCATTGCCTGATCGATTGTCCAGCCCGGACCGTTGCCCCACTTCGCCATGTTTATCACTCCCGCCGATTCGNNTTCGCTTGCTCAAATGTAAAACTTGAAGGGCAATCGCGGTTCGCCATCCATCGGCGCGGAGATCAAGACATCTCCGACCTCATTGGCGAAACGAATTGTCACGGGCATTCGATCATTAAAGAGACACGAATTGAAGTTAATCTTCGTCAGGCCCATCACGTCAACCAGGACGCCCCGTAAATCACACTCTCCTCGCTGCACCCTCACCATGATAGGGTTCGGCGTTTCCGGCCCCATGTACGTGTCCAAACGGGGCACAAAACCTGACGTCCAGAGATAGGCGCTCCTGTCGCCAAGGGGTAGCGCAGTACCGCGAATCACCGGATAGTTTCCCATCCGGTACAACTTGAGGTCTTCATAGGCGTCGGAAATCTGAATCCCCAGCACCTTGGTGTCAGTTCCTGCACCTTTTTCGAAACCGGCCCATTCATCATCTGCGAAGTTGGAAGACGCATGGATGAACAACTCCTTCGGTGGTGAATCGTGCAGACGGAGATACTCACCAATTACCAGCTCGACCAGCCCTTTGGCCGCGGCTTCATCAAGATGATATTGCTTCGTCTCTGGATTGAACCATGATCCCGGCGCTCCCCGAAAAACCACACCTTCGCCGTTCGATAGAAACATTTGCGCCGCGCAGCAGGCGTGCCTGACGTCGGCCGTTTAATCCGTTCGTTTATAGACGAGGCGACATAACACACACCCGGTCGGACGTTAGCCAATTGCCATGGCCGCCCTCCGCCCTTGTAATAAGCTCCCGTGCCTAGCTTCCAGGCGACCGTGGCCGGATCTTCGAGGCGCCGAAGAGGCATTCCGTTCGCCTTTGTAAAGTCCTCCGGCGCGAGGGTGGTCTCGCGGAGAATCTGCGTCACGATCTTGCCCTTGAGGAGCCGAGCTTTCAACTGCCGGCGGAAGTGCGTGGCATATTCGTAGACGTCAGCACCTTCATGCTCCTCTGGAAACAAGCTGGGAGCCAGTTTCAGTTCTCCAGCCTTTCGCTTTGAAATAGTGATGTTTCCAATCACAGCTTCTGCGCGCGCCAATCGCGATTGCGGCCGCCCCAGTTCGTAAATGATTTCCGGGATGATGACGAACCAGAAGCTGGGCGGAGCCTCAAGCCGATTCTCCTCGGCTTCCAATCGTGATACGAACAGATCCACGCACGCATGAATGGCTTCATGCCGGTTCTGTATGTGAATCTTTTCCTCAATTTCCTGAAGTTGAATATCCTGGATTACGGCCACGGGTTTCTCAGGCCATTCGCTGTTGAAGGCCTCTTGAAAACCGGGAAAAGGAACGTGTTGCGGTTCGATCTTGCGGCTACGAGGTCCGGGGACAGGAATCGGTATGTAGCCGCGCATCCTCGCTGAAAAGCGGGTGAATCGCTCGATGCCTTCGCGCGTGCCGATGACACCGTATCGCGTCACGCCGGACCGCTTCTGCGCGTCGCAAGGACCGAATAGATATAAACCGTCTCGCGGATATTCGACCATCTGGCCATGAGCGAATTCCAGAAGGGGCTCCGGGATATGCCACAACTCTTTACGCTCCGGCTGTGTCGGCCGCACGCGCTCTGTTGGCCTTTCGCGACTAGTCCTCTTCGTCGAGGAGTTCGGATTCTTGGTCCTCTTCTGGGAACTCTTCACCGGTCTCATCTTCATCGACATCTTCCCCCTCGCCTTCGCTCACGCTTACGGGACTCACAAACATCAGCGGCGGAAGCTCGACTTTAATATCGCTTTCCGGGGCCAACTGAAGCCGTATCAAAGATTCGCCATTTGACAGCCAAAATAGAAAGGCAAGAAGCATATCCCGCCAACGAGCGTTACGCCAGCCCTTGGCGAACGACCGCCGCATCCGGTGCGTGCGTTTGCCCGGCAGTGCGGTTTTTCCATCTTCCGAGAACAGCAGTCGCGTGCGCAGCCGAAAGTAGGGGACAAGGCCTGTACGATACTGCGAAGTGACGCCAAAATGCCATTGCACCTTCCGCTTCTCGGAAGCTCCTCGCAGCACACGGCTGCCTTTTACCCCACCCCAGTCAAACGCAAGGCGTGTATCCGGCGTATCTCCTCCGAACCACCACGCAAGCTGGCTGTTTGCCATTTCGAAGGAGTGCAGGCCCCGCGACTTCAGGAAGAGTTCCATCCCTTCGTTCGCCAGCCTGGTGAAGATCTTGCGCATTTCGATGTTCGCGATACCGAGTTCCGGCCAACCAACGCTGAGTACATCACTCAGTAGGGCCTTGCTTGCACCCGGAATAGGATGCTCCTCGCATGTGACAAAACCGTCGCCGTATGGAACGCGGGGCGACGATAGCATCACTTCGCTGCTACGCAGCTCGGCGTTGCGGTAGTAGTGGATTACATCCGGCAGGTTCCTTATTCGCAGCCAGTTCGAAACCAACTGCTCGGGCCGCTGTTCCAGCTGTCTGCCGTGCATCGCCTGAAGCGAGCTCCATATCGCGGTCGAAGGCTCACTTGATAGCGGGACCTTGTATTCATCCTGCAACGCTGTCAGAAGTTCATGCAGGCCGGAAGACCAGCCATGACTGAAATCGATGTATTGCGCGTGCGCAATAAGGAAAGGGGCGTCGAACGATCCTAACTTCAGGGGAATAATGAACCTTGTGTCACCGATCTTCTTGGCGACATCGGAGGCAATCTGGATCTCGTTCCGAACGCCCTGCTTCTCGACAGATTTCTGGTTCGCGACGAGGAGAACCTTACACGCCCGGTTTCGCAAAGCATCTTCTAATTTGCGCTGCCAGTCGTCACCGCCCGTCAGACGCAGGACATCAGCCAAGACTTCATAACCTGCCGCCGCGAGCTTCGCGCCGAGCCAGATTGTAAAGGCGTTATCTTCCGGAGATGCGTGGCTGATGAAAAGAGCTTGCCGTTCGCTCATCGAGCGTTCCAAGTGAGCCCTTCAAGAATAGCAGCGAAGACGGTGCTAAATCGCACAAGATATTGGGTTTGGACAAAAAGCCGTAACTGTATTTTGGCCGGGTCAGGTTGCTCTTTTCCCTTGCCAATCCACCTCGCCACGCTGTACTGACAATCTATCCCCGCCATCATGGCAGGACGTCATGACGGAGCACGGATGGCGTGAGAGAAGATTTTGGCGTCGCCGCTCTGCATGGACACCCGGCATCTTGACGGGCAGCCAACTCCGCGTGAAGCTCCTCGATCACTGAGCGCGGCCCCCGTACACGTATCGCTTCCGGCGTTTTCGGCATAAGTGCCATTTTATTCCGCTTTCATGGCACGACGCGCGATCAGGGCAACCTGGTTATCGTCTCAGGTACCGGAGGAGCGGCCCCCGCTTGCGCAGCCGAACCGGTGAACGCACGCAGGATCGGACCGAAGCTGATAGCCACAGTCACGTTGAGCACGTTGATGCGGAGCGGCGGCCCAGTCATACGCGCTTCGAACGACACGTCCTCCAAACCCAGCACGTTCAAGGTCCCGCGAATGAGCGAGTTCTCGATGGGGTTTGCCACGAAAAGAAATCCCGTCGCGCTTGCGGAGCCAAGATCAGTCTCAAATCGACGTACCTGTACCCACGGGCAGTCGCCATTTGCCTGCTGCTGCCATCCGCAGTCGGCGCACCGGACGACGTAAAGCCGTTCATCAAACATCGGCTCATGCTTTACCAGCGCGCTCAGATTAGTACTGATAAACGCGCTAGCATACTGGGGACGGCCGACACGTGTTCACGACATCGCTCGACGGGCGCGAGGATTCGGCGACCGGTGGAGCCGTGTTGGGGCTGCTGACGCTGATGCTGGCAACCGGAAGAGCCCGGGAAGTTCCAGGCGACGTGTGGAACATTGACCAGGGGCATGGCCCGCGCCACTTGCGCGGCACGTTGCTGGCCCGATGCCCGGGGGAGAGCGCAATAGCAATAGGCGGGAGTTGCCTGCCTATTGCGCGCGGCGTTCTGCTCGATATGGCGTCAGGGATTGCGCAACTCGAATGAAGATGGAGTGCAGCCTTAAAGCTATCGCAACCCATCAGGAAAGGCCTGCACAGTGATTCCGCCAGCTCGTGA
>PKZC01000063.1 GCA_003132905.1 Bryobacterales bacterium
AGGATGACGCCCTTTTCCTTCTCGATGTCCTCTTCGCGGAATAAAGGATTGCGAACCATGTCAGCCAAGACATCGAACGCGATGGGCAGATGCTCGTCCAGAACCTTGGTGTTGTAACTCACCATCTCCTTGGCCGTGAAGGCGTCGAGGCCGCCGCCAATGGAATCCACCGACCGGGCGATCTCTTCCGCCGACCGATTCTTGGTTCCCTTGAACAGCATGTGCTCGATGAAATGCGAGATCCCGTTTTCTTCCGAGGTTTCCCGGCGCGAGCCGGTGCGAATCCAAACGCCCAGGGAGACCGACCGGACGTGGCTCATCTCCTCGCTGATTACCCGAACCCCGTTCTTCAAGGTTGCAACTTCAATATCGCGGACGGTTTGAACTGCGTTAGCCATTTTGCCTTCCTTCATTTTATCGCGGATTCGTATCCTATAGCTCGCCCTGCACTATACTGAAGGTGTGGCGCAAGCTATTGTAGGCCTTGAACTTCCGGATCTACAAGCCTTCCTGGGACCAGAACAGCCCGCTTTTCGAGCCCGCCAGTTATACGACGCCGTGTACCGGCAAAGGGTAGCGGACCTGGTTCAAATCACCAGTTTCCCCGCAAGTTTAAGAAAACAATTGTCATCTAGGGTCGCGATCGGCTTGCCTTCGCCCTCGGCGGAATACAAAAGTACCGATGGGACCCGGCGTTACTTATTGGAGCTGGAAGATCATCGGACCATCGAAACAGTACTGATGCCCGAGGATACCCGGGACACCATCTGCATCTCGAGCCAGGTAGGCTGCCCGGTAAACTGCCAGTTCTGCCTCACCGCGCTCATGGGCCTGGAGCGAAACCTGACGGCGGGCGAGATCGTGGGCCAGGTGCTCTTCGTGATGCGGGCGCACAAGATTTCCACTGAGACCGATCGACTGAACATCGTGATGATGGGCATGGGCGAGCCGCTGTTGAACCTGCCCAACGTGATCAAAGCCACGCGGATTTTGACCGACCCCGCCGGCATCGGCCTTTCGCAAAAACGAATTACGCTGTCGACCGCCGGCATCGTACCGAAGATCGCCGAGCTGGGGCGCGAAGCCGTGCGGCCGAAGCTCGCCATTTCACTGAACGCGTCCTACGAAGATCAACGTCGCCAGCTGATGCCGATCACGCGCAAGTATTCACTGAAGGACCTTCTCGTGGCGTGCAAGGCGTATCCGTTGCGTCCCTGGGAAAAGCTCTCGTTTGAATACGTGCTGCTCAAAGGCGTGAACGATACCGATGCCGATGCGCGGCGCGTGGTGCAGTTGCTGGCGCACATGAATGCCAAGGTGAATTTGATCGCACTGAATCCCGGCCCGGGCATCGCCTTTGAAACTCCAGATCCCGAGCGCGTTCACGCGTTTCAAGCCATAGTGAGACGGGCCATGCCGTGCTTCATCCGCAAGCCACGAGGACTGGATATCTTCGCTGCCTGCGGACAGTTGAAGCGAGAAGTCCCTCAGGGTAACGGCACATTTAAATTGGCCACAGATGGACACAGATGAACGCGGATACCTAAATTCCTTAACTGAAAAAGTGTTGGGTGCCGTATTCGAGGTATCCAATACTCTCGGTGCTGGGTTCCTAGAAAAGGTTTACGAACGCGCACTCCTCAAGGAATTGAGCATGAGAGGAATCCGAGCTTCTTCTCAAAGGTCATTTGCCGTAACATACAAAGGCCATTCTGTTGGTGAATACTTCGCTGACATCATCGTAGAAGATGTTCTAGTAATCGAACTCAAATGTGTCGAGCGTCTTGCAAATGAACATTTAGCTCAATGTCTGAATTATCTTCGCGCGTCCCGCATGCCAATTTGTCTTCTAATCAATTTTCAAAAGCCAAAGGTTGAGTGGAAACGCGTTATTTCAGATCTGTGTTCATCTGCGTTCATCTGTGGCTAAGAATTCACCTTCTGCAGTCTTCTCAGTGTATAAATCTCCGGATGTATATTTCCCGATCGCAGCTTTTTCCAATCGTCCGAAACGTGAATCAGTTTTCCGCTGATGTGATTCGACTGCTCTGACGCAAGGAACAGCGCTAGCTGAATCTGCTTCTCGGGCGCGACGCCGCCGGTTTGCCGGGTCTGCAGCGCTTCCTCGGTTTCCTTCCACCCCGCGCGTTCGCCGGCGCGCAGAATCTCGTCCGTCATATGCGTGTACGTGGCGCCGGGTCCCATGCAATTGATCTGAACATTATGCTCGCGAACTTCTTCGGCGACTGTCTCCACCAGCCGTACCACAGCCGCTTTGGTGGCTGCGTAAGCCGACAGATTGGGGCGCGCCATGGTTGCCCCCGGCCCGCTGAGCACGATGATCTTACCCTCCCGGCGCGCGATCATGTGCGGTAGAACTGCTTTGCAGGCGTGCATCACGCCCAGCAGGTTGGTGTGGATGATGTCGGCCCACGCCTTGGGCGATTGCTCCACAAACGGCCCGATGGGTCCTGGAATTGCAGCGGCGCAGATCAGAACATTTACCTCCCCATAATGGACACGCACTCGATCGACCGCCGTGTTCACCTGTTCAAAATCGGTGACATCGGCGCGAATCCGGAGCGCGTTTCCGCCGGCGTGTTCGATCTCCAGATGCGCCAGGTCCAGTTCCGCCTTGCTGCGCGCGAGCAGCGCCACCCGATTTCCGGCCGTCGCAAATCCGATCGCCAGACGTTTGCCGATGCCGCGTCCGGCTCCAGTGACGAGCACACCGGCGTTGGTCAAAGTTTCCACCGTGCTGATACCTTCCAATCCACGTTAGTACAACGCGGGCACGGTTGCGCGCCCCGAGCGAATGGCTTGCTTACCTTGCGGCCCTGGGCCCCTCCAGGCTCGCCAGTAAATGCGTGTGGTTGTACTTGCGCGCCAGGCCTAAAGCCGTCAACCCTTCCTTATCGCGCGTGCCGGTTTGTGCGCCGGAGCGGAGCAGCAGGTCGATCATCGCCGAATCGCCGAAGTCGATGGAAGCCGCGTAGAGTAGGGGAGTCATGCCCTTTTTGTCTACATGATTCACGTCCGCGCCACGCTGGATCAACAGGCGGGCCATCTCCACGCGGTTGGCGATAGAGGCCCAGGAAAGTATGGTGATGCCGTCGTTGTCGGCTTCGTCTACCCGCGCTCCCTCATCCAGCAGGACGCGTACCGCCTCCGTCCGGTGCGTGGTAGCCAGCATCAGGAGAGGAGTCACAGGGAACATGCCGAGCAAGTTCATTTTGTCGTCCAGGCGGTCACCTGATTTGTGCAAGCGGTCCAGGATACCGGCGTTGCCAGCGAAAGCAGCCAACAAGATGGGTTGAGCGTTGAACAGCGGCGCGCCTTGACCCTTCGGGAGCCGCACGGAAGCGCCGTGGTCGAGCAACAGGTTCATGGCCGCGGTCGATCCAGGGTAATTGGCTGCCACCAACAGTGCGGAGTATCGGTTCTTGGCACGCGCGTCGGCATTCGCCCCTCGAGCGAGCAGCAGTCGCATTTTGTCGACGTCAGGCGTAGCCAGCATCAAGGCAGTCGTACCGCCGGATTTCGTCGCCGCATTAGAATCGAATCCGCCATCCAGCAGGCGCTTCACATCGTCCACGCTGCCAAATAACACGGTCTCAGCCCACGGCTCGACATTCTGCGGTTCCGATTCTTTCAAGAGACGCGGTTTCCACTCCACCTGCGGGAGTGCTTGCGCCAACGCGATGACGGCCCAGCTCTCGCCCATGGTGGAGACGAACTGATCGTGACCGTACGGGTGACCGGTCTCGAAATACGCCGGGCTTACCGGAGCAGGCGGATGCAAACGCGACGCCACGTGCCACGAACCGTCTGGCGCTTGTGTCTTTAGCAGGTAATTAGCCCCGCGTTGCCAACCCCCATCGGACGTGGGAACACCCGCCTCGTGCAGAGCCCAAAGCGCTTCTCCGGTGGCATAAGCGTCACTGGGACGGCCGTCGAGCGAAGCCCAGCCGCCATCCGGTTGCTGCGTCGCAAGCAGCGCTTTCGCGAGCTTTCGCAACTTCGCGCGATCGTCGCCCGCCCACCACAGGCCCAGCAGTTGATAGGTCCGCCCTTCGGTGTCCGGCGGTTCATGCAATTCCAGCCATTCTCGCCCGCGAGCAATATGCATGGCAGCATCGGTCTTTTCGCTCGGATGGCTGTACAACTGAATCGCGCGCAGTACCAATGCGGTTTCCGTGAAGAAGCTATAGGCCGACGGCGGCCGTTGATGGAAGCTGGCCCAAGATCCATCCGCGTCTTGCCGCTGCGCAAGTAGCCGAGCGTATACGGCAGTTATCACATTGGGCTTTATCCCCGCGGAATCTGCCGCTACCAGCCGGTAAGCGTCGTCCATCGCCGGCTCGATCACCCAATTGTATTGGACGGCTCTGTCCAGGTCCGTAAAGTTGAACACCTTCACGGCGTCGGCGTGGGCGATCGTCTCGTCCACGGGAATGCCATGTTCGCGAGCAGATTGAAAAGCCAATGCTGCTTGAAACTAGTGGTGGCAGGAGTTGCAGGTTTGCGTGGAATACCAGCCTTTTTGGCTCGCCTGGAACAGCGTGACGGCGCGGGTGGCTGCATCGCGAATGCGCTCGGGCGGCGCGCTGGCGCTCCATGCCGCGGCGCTGGAACACAGAAGTGAACACAAAAATCCAGCCCCAACGCGCATATCGGAATTATATCGCCGCGCCTAAACCCGGTGAAAAAACTCCAGGCTTTTGCGCGCGCAAACTTCCCAGCGGTATTCGCCGCGGGCCCTTGCCACGCCCGCCGTTCGCAGTTTTTTCTGTAATGAGACGGAAGAAACCAGGGTTTCCATGGCGGTTCGAATCTCCGCGGGGCTGCGAGGATCCACCAACAGCGCCGCTTCGCCCGCTACTTCCGGCAAACAAGAAGTGTTCGAAGTGATCACCGGAACGCCGGCCGCCATCGCCTGCGCTACTGGAAGTCCGAAACCTTCATATAAGGATGGATACACAAACGCACTCGCGCCGGCCATCAATCCCGGAAGTTCGTCTTCGGGCACGTACCCCAGATACCGCACGCCAGGCGGCCGGGATGCGAGCCTGTGGATGGTCTCATCGGCTGCCCAGCCGCTCGCCCCCGCGACGACTAAATCGAAATCGCCGCGAAAACGAAACTCGGCCCACGCGTCCAACAACGTGTCCACATTCTTGCGCGGTTCAATCGCGCCCAGATACAAAACGTAGGGCTGCTCGCTGGGCCGCGCCTGCGCGCCGAAGTAAACTTCCGGCACACCGGGATAAATCACTTCGATTCGTTTCGCATCTAGGCCGAGCAAGCGCACAGCGTCCAGCCGCGAATTTTCGGAAATGGCGATCAGACGATCCGCTCGTCCCAGTACATTTTTCGCCAGGCTCTCGTCGGCCCGAATATTGGCGGCAGTGTGGAACTCAGGCATCAACCGGCAGGTCATGTCGTAAATGGTTGCCGTTAACTTAATGTTCTTGGGAGGAAACCGGATCTGATTCGAGACATGGAACACATCGGCCTTGGGCATGGTCCAGCGCAGCAGCGGCAAGGATGGCGCGGAATTCGCGGCGAAAATCCGTCCCAGGTGCAGGAGTGTCCGCGTGGACGCGGCAATGGAGCGCTCGTGATTTAGCGGTCCCAGGCTAGCCAGCGCCGGCAACGTCAGTATCCGGTCGTTCCGCGCCTGTTCCCACAGACTTTGAATCCAGTAATAGGTGTAATTCTTGACGCCCGCGCTTCTGAGCAGCAGCGGAGTGGCGTCAATCAAAATCCGCATGGCTTGGTCAGCAAGAGATTAGCACGGAAGCCGCGCCCGGCAACCGCTAGAATGGTTGACGCCATGATGGGAATCGCCAAAGCCACCCTCGCGTACGAAACGTGGCTGGCAAAACATATCCGTTTGCTGCCCGCCGATCTGGAGCGCAAGCATCAGGCCATGGCGCAGGATATGTTTCCGTTCTTGCGCGCCACGTTTTATCGCTGGATGCAGCTTTGGCCCAAGGTGTGCGCGGATGAAGCCGGGGCGCCGCGCGTACTCGCGGTGGGCGATCTGCATGTCGAAAACTTCGGCACGTGGCGCGACATCGAAGGCCGGCTGGTGTGGGGCATCAACGATTTTGACGAAGTCTACGAGTTGCCTTACACCATCGATCTGGTTCGTCTGGCCGCCAGCGCGCACATTGCTATTCGCGAGTCGCGGCTCGAGATCGCGGCCAAGGACGCCTGTGAAGCGATCCTAACCGGCTATAAGAAGAGCCTCGAAGTCGGCGGCGCGCCTTACGTCTTGGCGGAGGAGCATGATTGGCTGCGCCACTTGGTGACCGGGGTTCTGCGAGACCCGACGCAGTATTGGCAGAAGCTTGACAGCCTGCCGACATTCAGGGGGCGCGTTCCGAAAAGCGCTCGCCGCGCCATCGAACGGTTGCTGCCTGAGCCAGGGCTCGATTATCGAATTGTTCATCGCATTGCTGGGCTCGGCAGCCTGGGACGCGAGCGCTACGTCGGACTTGCAATCTGCCGCGGGGCGCGAGTGGCCCGCGAAGCCAAGGCCTTGGCTCCTTCGGCGTGCGTTTGGGCGGCCGCTGGCAAGACTTCCGAACGCATCCGATATCAGCAGGCCCTGGACGAATCGGTCCGTGACGTCGATCCTTTCGTTCATCTGCGCGGTAGCTGGATTGTGCGCCGGCTTGCGCCGGATTGCTCGCGCGTTGAGCTGGCTTCGATGCCCAAAGAGCGCGACGAGTCTAAGCTGCTGCGCGCCATGGGATTCGAAACCGCCAACGTCCATCTGGGAACTCCGCGCGCCGGAAAACTGATTCTGCGGGATCTTGCGAAGCGTCCAGCGGATTGGCTTCACATAGCCGCCACCGCCATGGTGAAGGCCACCACCTCCGATTGGCGCGAATGGCGAGCCGCTGCCAGACGCAAACCGCGCGCTAAAGCATAAGATGGAAATTGCCGCTTAGAATTTTGCTTTTGTGCTGTTTGCCGCCGCTTCTATTCGGCCAGCCGCCTGATTCCGTACTCGTCGTCATTAATCAAAGCTCCGCGCTCTCGCGCCAGATTGGCGAGTATTACGCCCAGCGCCGCCACATTCCCTCATCGAACATTTGCCGTATTGCAGCCAGCGCCAATGAAGAAATCTCGCGGTCCGATTTCGACGATCAGATCGCTCGGCCCATCCAAACTTTTCTGCGGGGCCACAATCTAACAGAAAAGGTGCTCTACATCGTCACCACGGCCGGCCTGCCTTTAAAGGTGCATGGCAATCTGGGCCTGGACGCTGAAGCAGCTTCCGTGGATTCGGAATTAGCGCTGCTTTACTTCGATCTGCACGGCCGCTCTCACCCTCTGCCCGCCGGAATCGCCAATCCATTTTTCGGCAAAATCAACGCGCCGTTCCGTCATCCCGATTTCCCGATTTATCTGGTGACTCGCCTGGCTGGGTTCGATTTTGACGACGTCAAGGGCATCATCGATCGCGCACTTGTGGCCCGTAATCGCGGAAAATTCGTGATCGATCTGAAGGGCAGCGATAACACACAGGGCAATGCCTGGCTGCTCCAAGCTGCCCGGCAACTCCCGAGCGACCGAGTGGTGTTGGATGCTTCCCGCACCGTGCTTTCGCACCAATCCGATGTGATTGCCTATGCTTCGTGGGGATCGAACGATCCCGACCGCAAAGAACGCCATCTCGGTTTTCATTGGCTGCCGGGCGCCATCATGACGGAATATGTATCGACCAANNACGGACGCAGCTTCGCGCGCCCGCCCGACACTTGGAACATGGGGGCATGGGGCGATGCAAAAGCCACGTTCCAGGGATCGCCGCAAAGCTTGACCGCTGATTACATTCACGACGGCGTCACCGGCGCATCCGGACATGTGTACGAACCTTATTTGCAATTCACGCCGCGTCCCAACATTCTGCTGCCGGCTTACTTCCGTGGCCGCAATCTGGCCGAGAGCTACTATCTCGCCATTCCAGTTCTGAGCTGGATGAACATCGTGATTGGCGATCCGCTGTGCAGTTTGGGTAAGCCTTGAGCAACAACACCACCTCAGCAACGGCTCGGGAGAAACGAGAAACTAGAAGTAGATGATCCAACTTTCCGACGCCGGCAAACGTTTCGGCCCTAAATTGCTNNTCGGCCCCAACGGCAGCGGCAAAACCACGCTGCTCAAAGTGTTGTCGGGCACGGAGTCGCTCGACTACGGCAAGCTGAGCGTCACGCGCGGCGTCAGCTCCGGCTACTTGCCGCAGGACGGGCTCTCGCTCTCAGGCCGAAGCGTATTCGCCGAATGCATGTCGGTATTCGCATCCCTGCAACAGATGGAAGTGGAGATGGAAGAGCTGACACACAAGATGGGCGAGCTGGATCCCGCGGGCCCGGAATACGCACAGGTGGCGGACCGCTTCCATCAACTTGATAGCGAATTTCGGACTCGAGACGGCTACGCGATCGAAGCTCAAGTAGGCAGCGTGCTGTCCGGGCTGGGGTTCCCGCATGAGGAGTGGAACAAACGCACCGAGGACTTTTCGGGCGGCTGGCAGATGCGCATCGCGCTGGCGAAACTTCTGCTCGAAAAACCCAACCTGCTGCTTCTTGATGAGCCCACCAATCACCTGGATTTGGAAGCCCGCAACTGGCTGGAGCAGTACCTGGCGAACTATCCGTTCGCATTCGTGCTGATCTCGCACGACCGCTATTTCCTGGATGTGACGGTCAATAAGATCGTCGAGATCTGGAATCGCGGGGTGCATTTTTATTCGGGCAACTACGAAAAGTATCTGCGCCAAAAGCAGGAGCGAATGGAGCAGCTGGAAGCCGCGTATCGCAACCAGCGCGAGCGCATCGAGCATCTGGAAGCTTTCATCAACCGCTTTCGTTACACCGCCACGAAAGCGAAACAGGTGCAGAGCCGGATCAAAGAGCTCGAAAAGATCGAGCGCATCGAGCTGCCCAACGATGAGAAAACCATTCACTTTACTTTTCCGCAGCCCAAGCCAAGCGGCCGCATCGTGGCCGAGTTTCACAACGTATCGAAGAGCTACGGCGACAAGTTCGTCTTCGGCGGCGTAAACTTTATCAGCGAGCGCGGCGACCGTATCGCGCTGGTGGGCGTGAACGGGGCGGGCAAGTCTACATTGATCAAACTGCTTGCAGGCAGCGAGCCGCTCACGAGCGGCGAATATCGCCTGGGCCACAACGCCGAAGTGGATTACTTCGCGCAGGATCAATATAAGGAACTGGACCCGAACTCGCGCATGCTGGACGATCTGCAGGGCGAAGCTCCGCGCTCCACCAACACCGAGCTACGCAGCCTGCTGGGCTGTTTTCTCTTTTCGGAAGACGACGTTTTCAAGCGCATCGGCGTGCTCTCGGGCGGCGAACGCAATCGCTACGCGCTGGCTCGCATGCTTTTGCAGCCTTCGAATTTTCTGTTGCTCGACGAGCCCACCAATCACTTGGATATGCGCGCCAAGGATATTTTGCTCGAATCGCTCGAAAAATACACTGGTACTGTGGTTTTCGTTTCGCACGACCGCTACTTCATCGATAAACTTGCCACGCGCATCTTTGAAGTGGGCAACGGCGAGGTAAATGTTTTCCCCGGCAACTACGAAGACTACATCTGGCGCAAAGAAGGCAAGCAGATCGATCTGACTTTGCCCAGTGTCGGAAACGGCGTCGCCAATCACCAGCCACCGGCCACCAGCCCCGAGCAGCCCGCCAAGCGGGTGAACCCGATGAAATTGAAGCAGCGGCAGAATCGCGCGAAAGAACTCGAAGGGAAGATCGCGGCGCTAGAAGCGGAGATCGCGACCGACGAAGAAAACCTGGCGAATTTTGTGAGCGCCGAAGAGACCATTCGCGTGGCCTCCCAACTGGAGAAGCGCCGGGCCGCGCTCACCGCTCTGCTCGAAGAATGGGAAGAGGTCTCGCAAGAAGCATGAGCGATTTTCAGGAGCAGCTCGCTCATCTGCGTAAGCGCATCGCCAGAATCGACAAGAAGTACACCACTCCGCAACGGAAGCCGCCGGCGCCCAGCCCTCAGCCACTTGCTTTCCCCGAAGACTGGTTACACGGCGAGGAAGTCGCGACCGAGCACGGCGTCCATTACGAAACCGAAAGACTGTACGAACGCCAGCGCCGCCACGGCAGCGTAGGCATTGTGGATCTGGAAGATCTTTCGCACGATCTGCTGGATCCGATCTCGAATGGACAGATTCGCGGCGTGCCGCCCGAGAAATGGTGCTTCCTGGATACTGAAACCACGGGACTGGCCGGCGGTTCGGGCACCTATGCATTTCTGGTCGGCGTCGGCCGCATCACCCCGCAGGGATTTCGTGTGCGGCAATTTTTTATGCGGGATTTCGGAGAAGAGGCCAGCCAGTTGAGCGCCTTGGCGGAACATTTGAAGCAGTTCGACGTGATGATCACCTACAACGGGCGAACCTACGATCAGCCGCTGCTTGAGACGCGCTTCCGCATGGTGCGCCAGCGTCCGCCGTTCAGTTCGATGGAGCACTTGGATTTACTTTTCGGCGCGCGCCGGTTGTGGAACCTGCGATTCGATAGCTGCCGGTTGATAGAGCTCGAAAATCAAATTCTGGGCGTGGAACGGCAAGGCGATCTGCCGGGCGAATTGATTCCCTATGTCTATTTCGAATACGTGCGCACGCACGAAATCTTTCGCCTGATGCCGGTGTTCCATCACAACGCCATCGACATCCTGACCCTGGCCTGCCTCACGGCCATTGTTCCGCGCGCGTTTCAACCAGGGAATGCTGGTTTTTCGCACGGCGCCGAGATGATTGGGCTGGCTCGTTGGTGGCGTCAGGCCGAGCAGCACGAAAACGCGCTGGCGCTTTTCCGTCAGGCCATCGAAAAGAATCTCTCGGACGAATTGTTGTTTCGTACGTTGTGGGATATCGCGGCGCTTGAGAAGAAGCTGGGCCGCGAGCATGCCGCGCTACCGGTGCTCACCGACCTGGCCGCTTCGCACAATCCGTGGCGGGCCGCGGCCTACGTGGAGCTGGCCAAGTATTATGAGCGGCGCGAACGCAACTATGCGCTGGCGCTGGAAATGACCCGCAGCGCGATGGAATTGGAGCCGTCCGAAGCACTCGATCGCCGTGCCGCCCGGTTGGAAAAACGCGCCGGTACGCCAAAAACCTCTAGGCTTATATGATGAAACCGTTCCTGCCGTTGCTTGTTGTATTGAGTTTGACTGGCTGCGCCAAGGCGCCCAAGCTGGATGTGAGTTTGACCCTCGACAAGCAAAATGCCAATCTCATCTTCGTGAAGGTGAAAGTGGTGAACACCGAAGATCGCGCCACGGTCCCCATCGCCCTGGAAGTAACCGGCCAAACGGAATCCAACGGCCATTGGGATAAGGCCAGCACCATACTGCATCCAGCGGCGTTCGTGCTGAATCGCAAAGAACAGCGAGAGATCACGAAGTTGTGGAGGGTTCCAGCCGATGCCGCTCGAACCACGCTCACTGTGAAAGAACAGGAACGCGGTTTTTTGTTAAAAACGGAACGTGCGGAAAAGGTTTTTTCGGCTGACGCCGCGCCGGCTATACCAAAGCCCTGAGTTCGCTCCAAGCCAGCCCTTGCGATTCTGCTACGCCCGCGTGCGTAATATGTCCGGCATAAGTGTTCACGCCCACTCGAATTGCCACATTGTCGCGGCAGGCTTGTTCTAATCCCTTCGAACACAGTTCGGCGAGATAGGGAAACGTGGCGTTCGTTAGCGCGTATGTCGAAGTGTGCGGCACCGCGGCGGGCATGTTCGACACGCAGTAATGCAGCACGCCATCGACGAAATAAATAGGATCGGTATGCGTGGTGGCGTGCGAGGTTTCGAAGCAACCGCCTTGATCGATAGCCACATCCACCATCACCGCCCCCGGTTTCATGGCTTTCAACATGTCGCGGCGCACCAGCTTAGGCGCAGACGCGCCCGGAATCAACACCGCGCCAACCACCAGATCGGCATTGCGCACCGCATCGCGCACGGTAAATATATTCGATGCCAGCGTCACCACCTGGCTGCTATAGATGTCGTCGAGCGTGCGCAGACGATCCAAACTACGATCGATGATGGTGACGTGCGCGCCCAAGCCCACGGCCATTTTCGCCGCGTTGTGGCCCACCACGCCGCCACCCAGGATCGCAACATTGGCGGGTGCGACGCCCGGGACGCCGCCCAGCAGAATGCCCCGCCCTCCGTTGGGCCGTTCCAGATACACCGCGCCCACCTGCACCGCCATGCGTCCGGCCACTTCGCTCATGGGAGTGAGCAGCGGGAGCGATCCATCGGCTTCGCGTATAGTTTCGTATCCCACCGCGCTCACTTTGGCGTGCACCAGTTTGCGCGTGAGTTCGGGCAATGGCGCAAGATGCAGGTATGTGAACAGGATCAGGCCGGGACGGAAGTGCGCATATTCGGAAGTCTGCGGCTCCTTGACCTTGATCACAAGATCAGCCTTGCTCCAGACGTCGGCGGCATTCCCCAGGATCTCCGCGCCCGCTTCGACGTATTCGTGATCGGGGATGGAACTTCCGGTGCCGGCCTGGGTCTCAACCAGCACTCGATGGCCGGCTTCGCGCAAAGCGGTTACGCCGCTTGGAACCAACCCGACCCGAGTTTCGTGATCCTTGATTTCCTTAGGAACGCCGACGGTCATTTGACGGGCGCGACAGAGGGAGAAACCGGCGGCGCTATCTGAGACGGAGGCGCGGCATCGGATTTCGCCGTCAGGCGCTTAGGACCCAAGCCCAAAGCAATGAGGGAAAGCGAGTTGATTTTGCCGTCCGGCATCAGACTTTGATCGGCTTGAAAACGCTTGAGGGCATCGGAAGAATCCGCACCCCATTCGCCGCTGGGCTCGCCTTTGTAATAGCCCTTGCTCACGAGGGCTCGTTGGATTTCCCGATAACGATCGGGCGTGGGCGCCTGCTGATACGAACGCACTGGCCGGTGGGCTATTTTCCCTTTATGGCCCGAGGCGGCTTTGGTTGTTTTCGTGGAAGCAGCTACCGTGTGTTTCCGAGTGCTGGAGGCGGCGGCCACCGGATGGCGACGTTTGTGCGGTTTGGCCGGTGTGGCAGCAAGCGAAGAACACGCGATGGCAGAGGTCGCCAGTGCCGTAAGAATTCTTTGTAACACTTAACTATATTGTAGAACGGTGGGAGGGGAGTCGTTGGTGGCTAGTGGCCAGTGGCTAGTTCCCGGCGGTTTTTCGCTTTTCTTCGAGTGTCCGGCGCAGGATGGGGAGCACAGCGAGGTCTTTCTCACCGCCTAACTCTTCCTTGATCGCGATCAGGGTTTCCAGGTCAAGAACGCGTATGCGCAGACCTTCGGCAACGTCTAATTCAACGGAACGCGGAACCAGATCCTCGTAGGTAAGATTGTTACCGATCGTTCCGAGCAGGTCCAATGGTCCGTAGCGCGTGATCAGATTGAGGTGTCCGGCGGAAGTCAAGTGACTTGCGTTTGGCTTGAGCCGCCGTTCAGGCTGCATACGGAAGATGGCATCCAAGGCTTCCAGCACGGGTAAGATACGGGCGACGTTGGCGGTGTCGCGTGAGTGAACTATATCGACATCGAAAGTGTTAACCGGAGCGCCGTTTAGGACCGCGGCAAGTCCACCGACCAGAATAAAGCCGACGCCAGCGTCGTGCAGAGCGCGTAGTGTGGCAGTTGGCCTAAGCTCCTGCATTCAATTCGCGCATCGCAATAATCTCATTCACGTGCTGTTCAAACAATTTGAGACGCTCTGAGGGAGGCAGAGAGAGCATCCAGCGGATCAGCGTCAGGTCAACGCCGTCGGGGCTATAGTCGGTCAATGGAGCCTGATCGTCTGTTGCCATAGCGTCCCAACCAGGATAGCGAACTCTATAGCGTCCCCTTGTCTAAATAGCGTATGATAGAAAACGTTACAAACGCAGTCGATTGTCCAAGTTAGCAGCTACGTAGCCCATGTATTGTGGGTCTAAAAAAATACCCCCAAAATATAGCTGACTACCCGCTTTACTTTCCTTTGAACCGCGGTTACCATAGACCCATCCCCCGAGACGATAATGGAAGGGGACGCTTATTTTGCTGAAGCTCAAGCGGGTCGAAATACAAGGTTTCAAATCGTTCTTCGACCGAACCGAGATGAAGTTCGCCGGTTCGGGAATCGCGGCAATCGTTGGCCCCAACGGTTGTGGAAAATCCAACCTCAGCGATGCAATGAGTTGGGTGCTGGGCGAGCAATCGGCCAAGAGCCTGCGCGGCGCCAGGATGGAAGATGTCATCTTCGCCGGAACGCGGGATCGCAAGCCGCTGGGCTTGGCGTCGGTAACGATGACGCTGGTGGATCCGAGCGCAGAAGCTGAGCACCACGACCATGCCAATGGAAATGGCCATGCCAACGGCAACGGCACGCACAAACCGAGCGAAGTCACCATCACGCGGCGCTTGTTCCGTTCGGGCGAGAGCGAATACCTGATCGATGGCAAGGCGGCGCGCCTGCGCGACATTCAGGATCTTTTCATCGGCACCGGCCTGGGGCCCGAGAGCTACGCCATTATCGAACAGGGACGCATCGGGCAAATCCTGAGCAATAAGCCGCAAGACCGGCGCGCGATTATCGAAGAGGCCGCGGGCATCGGCAAATTCAAAACCAAGAAGCGGCTGGCGGAAGCGAAACTGGAAGGCGCGAAACAGAACTTATCGCGTGTCTTCGACATTCTGGAAGAAGTTGGCCGGCAAGTAAATTCGCTGAAGCGCCAAGCCTCGAAAGCCAAGCGATACGAAGAGCTGAAAACCGAAATGATCGCGCATCTGCGTGGGTCGTTGACGGCGCGCTACCGGATGCTGGAGCGGGACGCGGCGAAGACGGCGCTGGATCTGAACCTGGCCAATGCGGAGTTCCAGAGTCTTTCGACGCAGGTGACGGAGCGCGAGCAGGAACATACGGCGTTGCAGGAAGCCTGCTACCGGAACGATGCGGAGTTGGCCGAGGCGCGGCGTCGCCTGGCAGACCTGCAGTTGGAGCAAGAGCGCACGCGCGGCCGGCTGGATTCCCAGGCGCAGCAGATCGGCGCGATGGAACAGCGCCTCGCGCAGGGCGAGACGGAATCGCAGGAACTGGAACGGCGTCATCAACAGTTGCGGCAGGAATTGGAAGCGCATCTGCAGTCGGTGGTGGAGCTGGAAGCGCAGATTCAGGCGGCGCGCGAGCGATTGTCGGCCAAGGCTGGGGAGCGCGAACAGATCCAACAAGCGCTGCAGCAGAGAGCCAAGACGCTTGAAACCGGACGGCAGAATGTCCTTAGGCTGCTGGGCGAATCGTCGGCGCTAAAGAACCAATTGGTGCAGATCGGCGAGTATTTATCGGCCATCGATCGCGATGCGGCGCGGTGCCAGCGCGATGAGCAGACGGCCGGCGCCGATCTGGAGCGCCACACCGCTGTGAAGGCGGAGTTGTCGCGGCGGATGTCGGCGGGACAGATGGAGCTGGAATCCACCGCGGACAAACGGCGGCGCGTGGAAGAAGAGCTGAACGTGCGCAAGACGCAGGCGGCGGAAGCGCGCAAGCTGCTGGATCAACTGCGTACCGACGCGTCGCGATTGAAGGCTCGCAAGGATTCGCTGGAAGAGATTCTTTCGCATCGCGCGTACACGGCCGAAAGCGTGAAGCGGCTCTTCACCGCAATTGAGCGCGGCGAAGCCGAAGAGTTCCACGCGGCCGGCGTGCTGGCCGATTTCGTGGAAGTCGAACCGGCCTTTGAAAAAGCTACCGAAGAGTTCCTGCATGAAGAGCTGGAATATGTGGTGGTGCCGAACTGGGGCGAAGCCGAGCGTGGGATCAACCTCATGCGGACCGACTTGGACGGTCGCGCCACGTTCCTGGTTCATCCAGAGGCTAGCGAACAAACGCGGGCGATGGATACATTGTCGGGAGACGAGGGTGTCACCGGGCGGCTGAGCGACCACCTGCGGTTCACGAATGGATTTGCGGCCGCTCCGCGAGATTTGCTGCCCCGCTTGGAGCATTGTTTCCTGGCGAAAGATCGTCCGTCGGCGCAGCGGCTGGCCATGGAGCATCCGGAATTTTTCTTTCTGCTGCCGGATGGCGTAAGCTACCACGGGCACGCGGTAAGCGGCGGCAAGAAGACGGGCAGCGGTCCGCTGGCGCTGAAGCGCGAGCTGCGCGAGTTGACCGGCGAAGTACAAGTGAAGCAGCGCGCGGTGGAAGGCACGGCCACGGCGTTGGATCAACTGGAGCGCGAGATCGCGGGATTCAGCGAGGATCTGGAAAGCCTGCGGTCCCTGCAACAGAAGCAAGAGAAAGATGCGCTGGCGCTGGATCACGAGCATCGGCAGTTAGCGGAAGAATTCACGCGAGCGCAGTCGCGATTGTCGGTGGCGCGCCTGGAACTGGAGCGGTTGCGGCAGGAAGGCGCCCGGGCTCGCGAACAGCAGGAGCGCGATCAGCGGTTGTTGGATGAACGCGAGATGGCGCGATCGGTGGAAGAGCAAGTCCTGGAACAATCGCGCGCCGATTTCGAAGAACTGCAATCGCAGGCCCATCGGTTAGCAGAAGAGCACGGCGAGCTGAGAGCGGAACTGGCGGGATATGAAGAGCGGCAGCGTTCCGAGCGCGCAACGCAGGCCCGGCATGAAGCGGGAATCGCGGCGGCCGTAGCGCGGCGTGGGGAACTCGCAGCGGAAATGGAACGGCTGGGCGTGGAGCGGGCGCGCCTGCTTTCCGACAACATCGAGCTCGACCGTCGGGCCGGCGAACTGGTGGAAGTGATCCTTGCATCGGAAGAAGTGGTCGCTGGACTGGCGGAACGGGAGANNCCGCTGGATGAGGCCCTCAAACAACTGCGCATCACCGTGCAGGCCGCACAGGAAACGCGTTCCCAGATCGAGCTGGATCTGGTGCGGAAACAGTCTGAGCTGAAATTCCTGGATGAGACCAGCCGCAAGGAGCTTGGCATTCCGGCGGACGAATTAACAATCGGCGAAGAGGCCGTGCTGGATGAGGCAGGTTTGATTGAGGCCGAACAAAAATATCAGGAAGTGAAGGCGCGGATTGAGGCACTGGGTCCGGTGAATCCACAGGCGCTGGAGGAGTTTCAAGAAGCGCAGCAGCGCTACGATTTCTTGAACGCGCAGCGGCAAGATTTGCTCGATTCGATCCGCGATACCGAAAAGGCCATCCACGAAATCGACGTCGAATCGCGCAAGCGCTTCACGGATGCGTTCGAGGCGGTGAACGGCTACTTCCGCGAAATGTTCCGCACGCTGTTTGGCGGCGGCGTTGGCGAGATGCGGCTGACGGATGAAACCAACATCGCCGAATCCGGCATCGACATCGTGGCGTCGCCGCCGGGCAAGCGGCTGCAAAGCGTTCTATTGCTCTCGGGCGGCGAAAAGTCGCTCACCGCAATGGCGCTGCTGATGGCGATTTTCCAATATACGCCCAGCCCTTTCTGCATCCTCGACGAAGTGGACGCTCCGCTCGACGAGCCGAACATCGAGCGCTTGACGCGGCTGATCAAGACCATGTCGACGCAGACGCAGTTCATCGTGATTACGCATGCCAAACGAACCATGGAAGCGGCGCAATCGCTCTATGGCGTCACCATGCAAGAACCCGGTGTATCGAAGCTGGTCTCGGTGCGTTTCGGACCCGAGGCTGCGGCTCCGAAGCCGGTTCCAGAACTCGCCATGCAAGGCGCCGCGAATTAGCGCAGGAACAAACGGGAACCCGGGCGCGCGAACTAGCATGCGAAGCGCATGTTTGAGGTCTGTCATTGGCGATAGACCACTCCGCCTTTCATCACGAATGCGACCTTCTGCAAGACGCCGATGTCGGTCAAAGGATTGCCGGGAACCGCAACGATGTCGGCAAAATATCCCGGCTTCAACGCACCCAATTGTTCCTTCCAACCCAAGAGCTTCGCGCCATTCAGCGTGCCGGCTTGGATGGCGGCCAGCGGCGTCATGCCGTATTTCACCATCAAGGCGAACTCGCGGGCTTGCGTTCCATGCGGGAACGGGCCGACGTCGGATCCCATTGCCACCGGAACGCCGGCGGCTAACTGCTTGGCAAATTCACGAGCGTGAACATCCAGAAGTTGACGTTCGCGCGTGGCCTGCTGCGGCGTGGCGGCGTGATCGGCAAAGTACTCGGTGATGGTGAATGTCGGAACGGCGAAGATCTGTTTCTCGTGCATCAGGCGCATGGTTTCCGCGGAGAGCTGAAAAGCATGATCGATCGAGACGACACCCGCCTGCGCGGCGTAACGCGTGCCAGGTTCACCTGTGGCGTGGACGGCGATGTGCTTGCCCACGCGCGCTGCTTCCTGGACAGCGGCGGCCAGTTCAGCGTCACTGTATTGGTATGGCGTGGTGAGCTTGCCATCGCGCACCGAGTCCGGTCCGGTCTCGTAGATTTTGATGAAATCCGCACCCAGCTTGAACTGTTCCCGCATCACGGCCACTAGCTCGCTGGCATTGTTCGCGTAGCTTGCGTTGGAGAGCACGCGCTGTTCGGGATTGTAGCCGATGGCGTCTTCATGCCCGCCGAGAATGTCGATGGCGTTCCCGCTGATGCGCAAACGTGGGCCGGGGATTAAGCCATGATCGATAGCGTCGCGCACGGCAGTGTCGGCTGCGCCCGCGCCTTCGGTGCCCATGTCGCGCTCGGCGGTGAATCCGGCCATCAGGTCGTCACGGGCGGCCAGCGTGGCGATAATAGTGCGCTGCGCAACCGATTCCTGGACGGTCTGCAAGTCCTCAGCGCCCGGGTGTAAGAAGAGATGCACGTGCGCGTCGATCAAGCCGGGAAGCAGCGTGGTGTCGCCGAGATCGATGATCTGCGCACCACTGGGGCGCGTAACGGAGGAGCCGACCGCGGCGATACGGTCGCCTTGAATCAGGATTTCCCCAGGCGAGGTAAGGCTGCCACTCTCGACATCGAGCAGGCGTGCGGCGTGGAGGACGATTGTGCGCGCAGGTTGCGCAGCGAGTGAAATAGCGACGGCAGCGAGCGCTAGAACGCGCCGGATCACAAGACCGGACTCCCCGCGCGCGACGCTTCCAGCACTTGCTCCACTTCCGATTGATACTTCTTCAACAGAGTTTCGTTGGCGGCCTCGAATCGCATCACCAGCACAGGCTGCGTGTTGGAAGCACGCAGTAATCCCCAACCCTCGGGGAAGATCACTCGCACGCCGTCGATATCGATAGTTTTATAAGACTTCTTGAAATGCTCGGCCACGCGCGCTACCAGCTCGAATTTGATCTCGTCGGGACAGTCCATGCGAATCTCGGGAGTGGATACCATTTTCGGAACACCCGCGAGTTGCGCCGAAAGCGGACGGCCGGACTTCGCGACGATTTCGATCAACCGGCAGGCGGAGTAGAGCGCGTCATCATAACCGCGGTAGCGATCGCCGAAGAACATATGGCCGGACATCTCGCCCGCCAGTTCGGCGTGCTCTTCTTTCATTTTGGCTTTGATCAGCGAGTGGCCCGTCTTATACATGATGCCGTTGCCGCCCAATTTCGCGATCTGGTCATACATCACCTGCGAGCATTTCACTTCGCCGATGAACGTCGCGCCGGGCTTACGCTGCAGAATTTCGCGCGCGTAGATGAGCAGCAACAGATCGCCATAAATAACGTTGCCCTGCTCGTCCACAGCTCCGATGCGATCGGAATCGCCATCGAAGGCCAGGCCCAGCTCCGCGCCCGTTTCACGAACTTTCGCGATCAAGTGGGCCAAATTCGCGGGAACCGTGGGGTCGGGATGGTGATTCGGGAAATGGCCGTCCATCTCGAAGAACAGCTCGGTGGCATCGACGTTCAGCTTCTCAAAAATCCGATGGATCACTGGACCCGCAGTGCCGTTGCCCGCATCGGCGACCAACTTGATTCTGCGTTCCAAACGGAATTGCGCCGCTACTTCGTCAACGTAAGGAGTAACCGCATCGGTGGTCGCCAGTGTGCCGTGCCCGGTTTCAAAATCGGCCGTCTGGATGATATGCAGCACTTCCTGGATCGCCTCGCCGTGTAACGTGCCTGTGCCGCAAACGCTCTTGAAGCCGTTGTACTCCGATGGATTGTGGCTGCCGGTAATCATAACGGCGCCGTGGGCCTTCAAGTTTTGCGCCGAATGATAGAGCACCGGCGTGGGCACCGTGCCGATATCGGTAACGTTGCAACCCGCCGCCCGTAGACCCGGGACTAACGCATCGCGCAGACGCGTGGAACTGAGACGGCAATCGCGCCCGACATTGATGTTTGCGCCGCCGCCGTGCCGTCGCATATAGGTCCCCAACCCGCGTCCCAGCTGCTCGACGTCAGGGCTGAGCAGTTCAGAATCCGCGACGCCCCGGATGTCGTATTCGCGGAAGATAGTCGGCTTGAGCATATTCCAATTTTAGGGGTTCGGGGTTGGGGATTGGGGGTTGGCTGTCGGCCGAAGGCGTTGCGGAGGTAGACCGTCAGGAGACCATACGGACCCGGCTCGCGAAGCGATTTCCTTCGATCACAAAGCGCAGCGGCCAATCGGCGCAATGTGTGATGCCGATTCGCGGGGTTACTTGGATTTCGAAGGGCGTCTCGGCGACCAAACGACGGACCTGTAGCGGGCCTTCCACCAGATCCGCTCCGTTCAACTTGCGCGTGATCCCCATGGCGAGCGTAAGTTTGCCTGGGCCCGACGCGAGATTTTCGATGTGCCTTGCAGCGGGCCGGCGGCGCTGCATGATGCCTAACCCGGCCAGCGGCTCCAGCGCGCGAATCAAAACGCAGCCAGCCATGCCCTCGGGCTCAGCGACGAAGTTCAAACATTCATACATGCCATAGATGAAATACACGTAGGCGTGGCCAGGTGGTCCGAAGATCACGCGCGTGCGATTGGTGGGACCACGCCAGGCGTGAGCGGCCCGATCGTCCACGCCCAGATAGGCTTCCACTTCCACGATCCGCCCCGCGGCGCTACCGTGCACCAAGATCTTTCCCAGGCAATCGCGCGCCACTTCTATCGCCGGACGAGCGTAGAAATCGCGCGGGAGCAGCGCGGAGCCGGAGACAATTTGAGCGATGGGAATGCCGGTTGCTTCTTGTATGCTAGGAGGTTAGCATGCGGCTATTCACTGGGATCGACCTGCCGGAAGACGTGCGGGAAAAGCTGGAAAGGCTGCTCATGCACTTGCGTCCGTGCGCGCATTTGAAGTGGAGCCCCGTGTACAACCTGCATGTGACGCTGAAGTTTATTGGCGAATGGCCAGAGGAGAAGCTGCCGCAGCTTGAGGCCGCGTTAAAAACCGTGGTTCCACGCGAGCCTATCGCTGCCGAGCTGAAGGGACTGGGATGGTTTCCGAATCCGCATCATCCGCGCGTGTTTTGGGTAGGTGTGCAGGGCGGAGACGCGCTGCCCGCGCTGGTAAAGGACATTGACGCTGGGCTTACGCCACTGGGGATCGCGGCCGAAGATCGGGCTTTCAACGCTCATCTCACACTGGCGCGCATCAAAGAGCCGGCGCCGCTGCAGGCCTTGCGGACCGCAGTGGCGGAGTTAACATCGGTGGAATTTGGTTCGTTCGCGGTGGATCGGTTTCATCTGTTCCGCAGCCAGCCCGGGTCGGCCGGCTCTATCTACACCAAACTTTCGGAGTATCCGTTTCTAGCCCCCCTCCAATCCTAATGACGCCCTACATCTCCTAATGACCCCCTTCATCGCCGTCGTCGTTGCTTACCTCGTTGGTGGCATCCCTTTCGGATATTTGCTCGTACGCTGGAAAACCGGCGGCGACGTGCGCGAAAAAGGCAGCGGCAATATCGGGGCGACAAATGTGCTGCGGACCACCGGCCGGGCCATCGCGGTGGCTACGCTGGTGCTCGATATTGCCAAGGGCGTGTTCGCGGTGTGGTTAGCGGATCGGCTCTCCGGCGGTTCGCCGCTATGGATGAGTTTGGCGGCTCTCGCGGTAATGGCCGGACACGCGTTTCCGATATTCCTGAAGTTTCAAGGCGGCAAGGCGGTGGCCAGTTTTATTGGCGCGTTTCTCTACCTCACGCCCATTCCAATGCTCGCAGCACTTTTGGTATTCATTATCGTGGTGGCGGCAACACGGCAGATTTCGATGGGATCGATTGTTGCGGCGGGCGCTCTTCCGCTGGCCGCGTGGATGATCGAACATCCTCCCTCGATCGTGCTGCTAGCGACACTTGTGGCGGCCGTTTTTCTGATCTTTCGTCATCGCGCCAATATCGACCGGATTCGATCGGGAACCGAAAACGTTTTCCGCTTTGGGAACCCACGGTGAGCGCGCAGGCTGCTGGCTCGAGCGCCACAATCATCGGGGCCGGCAGCTGGGGCACGGCGCTTGCAATTGTGCTGGCGCCCAGGTTCGAGCGCATCCGGCTGTGGGCTCACGAAACCGACCTTGTCGAGCGCATGCTCGCCACGCGCTTGAATGATGTTTTCCTCCCAGGGTTTCCATTGCCGGCGAATGTGGAGCCGACAGCGTCGCTGGCACATGCGCTGGACAAGGCGGCTGTCGTAGCTGGCGTGATGCCGTCGCGTTTCGCGCGTTCCATCTATGGCGATATGTTGCCGCACCTCAAACCTGAGATGCGATTTGTAAGCGCCACCAAGGGCCTGGAGCAAGATACGCTGCTGCGAATGTCGGAAGTGGCGCGCCAGGTGATCGGCCAGAAATTCGAGCCCCGCATCGCGGTTCTCTCCGGTCCTACATTCGCGCGCGAGGTAGCGCGTGGGCAGCCCACCGCGGTGGTGATCTCTTCCGTGGATCGGGAACTGGCGGCATCCATACAGCGCGAATTCTCGGGACCCACGTTTCGCCTGTATGCCAACGACGATCCTGTAGGCGTTGAACTGGGCGCGGCGCTGAAAAACATCATCGCGATCGGCGCGGGCATCTGCGACGGCTTAGGCTTGGGAAGTAACACGATTGCAGCATTAATCACGCGCGGTCTGGCTGAGATCACGCGCCTGGCGATCGCCCTGGGCGGGCAGCCGAGAACCCTTTCGGGTCTCGCCGGGCTNNAGGTATCGAACTCGCAAAAGGACGAACATTGGCCGAAATCGTCAACTCGATGGCCATGATCGCCGAAGGCGTGGAAACCACCGCGGCGGCTTGCGGCTTGGCCCGCAAATGTCAGGTAAATATGCCCATTACCGAACAAATGGACGCTATCCTGCGCGGGCGCACGTCGCCTCGGGATGCCATCCGCGAGTTAATGGAACGCGAGCTCAAGTCCGAATAGCCGCGACAGTATAAGGTAAATCTGTGTAAACCGGCGGGGAAAATCGCCGTCGTCAGGATCAGGTGAGATGACTCCTGATCTGATCGAATTAGAGGCCCCGCCGCTGGGCCCACGGCTGGACCCAGAACTGGCGCAACCTTCCTGGGGCACGCGGGTTAACTACAGCAGAGCAGCCCCTGCACCAATTCAGCATTCCTGCGATCGGGACTCTGAATTGATGTTGCGGGTGCGAGACGGGGACCAGCGGAGCTTTGAATTGCTGCTGGAGAAACATCGGGGACCAATGATCCATTTTCTGCATCGCATGGTGCGGAATGATGCCGTGGCGGAAGAACTCACGCAGGAAGTGTTTCTGCGCGTTTACCGGTCGAGGGAAAATTACGAATGTTGCGCGAAGTTCACCACTTGGCTGTTCCGCATCGGAACCCATCTGGCGCTGAACTGGATCCGCGACGAGCGCAATGAAAAATGGCAGACGAGTTTAGACAAAGAGACGGCGGACGGCACCAGCCGACAAGTGCCGGATCGCCGCAAGACGGTTGAGCAGGAGCTGTTGTATCAGGCGAAGCTGGGGGAAGTCCGGCAGGCGATTCATAGGTTGCCGGCCAAGCAGCGGGCCGCGGTGATGATGCACAAGTATGAAGAGATGGAATACGCGCAGATCGCAGGCGTAATCGGCTGTTCGGAGTCGGCGGTGAAATCGCTGCTGTTTCGGGCCTATGAAGCATTGCGAGTACGATTGGCGCACATGGCTTAGAAGGGGGAAGAGTATGCAACAGTCGCTGGGAGGCGGGCTGAAGCACGGTGAGTATTCGGAACTGATAGTCGATTACGTAGCGGGAACACTCGATGCGCGGATGGAACTGGAGTTTCAGAAGCACCTCGAATGCTGTGACGAATGTTGGAATGCCGTGGCTGAGCAAAAAGCGGTGTGGGCGGCTCTGGACGAATTTCGCAGCCAGCCCATCTCGCCGGATTTCGATCGCAGGCTGTTTCAGCGTATCGCCGAAGCGGACAGCGGCGGACGATGGTCGTGGCGAGCGCTCATTTCGAGCCGTTAGTGCGTGATATTCGCTGAGGATCCCGCAGGTTTTCCGGGCAGCACTTCTTGAATGGGCCGCCCCGGCAACTTCGCGGCCTCCGCGTGCATAGCCATCAGATCCAGAATTGTGGGGACGAAACTCAGGCTGTCGTAAGGCTCCTGCACTTGTTGATGCCGCGGAACGCCAGTGTCGACACCGCCCGCAAACAGAAGGACCGCGTGCGTGGAGGCGCGCAAAAACGAACCGTGATTGCCTCCTGGATTGAAATTGCGCACGTTGAAGTTCCAGTGATCGTTGGCGAAAATCAGGAAGTCGGGCTCGGCCAAGCGACGGCGTCGTTGGTTGAATCGCGCCAACAACGCGCTGTCTGCGTCATCAGTGTGAGGCGCAACCGCGGGCGGCAAAAACTGCTCGCGTAGCGCGATGATCCCATCGGAATAAGCAGTCTGGTGCGTCGCGCGGAACCACTCCGCTTCAGAATGCCAGGAGTTAAGCCACGCTTCGCGTCCGCCCTGGACAGCCAGATTTTCATCTTCGAAAAACCGCAGCGGAAGCCCGGGTACAAAGGGCGTGGACTCAAAATGAACCGCGCCCGCGGCATCCTGATGCAGCGCGCGGATGGGCATATATCGAAGGTCGTTCCCTCGCGACAAAATCAAGACCTGTTTGTCCTCGCTTGCATAGAGCCATATGGGATCCTCCGTTGGCGCGTCGCTGGGCGGAAAGGCAAACGCTGTCGTGGGAATAGTCATAGCGAGAAAATCAATCGGCCGGGGCCCGACGCCCGCCTGGACGTTGTTTCGTACCGACAGGCTGGCGAGAATTGGTGGATAGTCGATGCGCGCGAAGCTGCGCGCTATGTCGAGTGAACCATCCGATGCAACAACAAAGCCGCCCGCAGCGGGCCCTACTACATAGTTTTCGAGATTGTAAACCGAGTTCGGGTCGCCCATGGCCCGCTTCGGGATCAACTCTTCCGCTGAAAACTTGTGGCGATTGAAGTCGTCGGGTTCAAGATTCAAAAGCTTCGAAAGCGCCCGCGCGTAAGCCGAATAATTACGCTCCTGATCGCGCCACGAATCCAGTTGCACTTCCAGGCGGCGCGCAGCTTTGTCCTGCCCAAGATCGCGTTGTTCTTGCGTCCATTTCTTAGGCTCTAAATCCACGCTGTTATGCCGCTCTTCAATGGCACGGCGTAGCGCGCCTAGTTCTTCGGAAACTTGCTGCAGCGTGGCCTGCCATTCCATGCGATGGCTGTCAATGACGTGCATGAATGCCGCGATAGAGGCATGGCGGATGTTAGAGTCGGCTCCCGGTCCGTTGATCTCTTTCAGCAGAATGTGCAGCGTGTTGAATGTGGAATTGCGAAGATAGACGGAAGCGCGCTCGTTGCCATCCAGATCGAGCAATGCCGTCGGATAATCGTCTCCTTCGCCCTTCAAGTACAGTGAATCCTCGCTTGACGTGACCACTTCACTCACGAATGGATCCAACCCGCGGAGCTTGAATTCGTCCAGAGGATGACGATTCGTGAGGACGTGATGAGCGCCTCCGGCGCGGCTGTTGAAAAAGTGCAGCAGATTGTAGCCCTGGCTATAAACGCCAGGCTCCGTGTTCATTCCATGATCGGAGACCGCCACCAGCACAGTCTGCGCGGCCAGCGGGCTGGCCTGGATTGCTGTCCAGACGCGGCCCATCAAAGCATCAATGCGCTGCAGCGCCAGCCGCTGGGATGTAATGTCGGACGCGGCATGGGCCACGTGATCGAAATCTCCGGTGAAGTAGTCCAGGTATTGCACCGAGGGATCGGACAGCTTGTCGATCAGCTCGCGTTCGGTTTGCTCCTCCACCGTGCTGCCCATTTCAAATCCGATGGTCCATTCGTCCAGAAGCTCGCGGACGCTCCGCGAAAAATGATGCGGCAGCGCGTCTTCAAGCGTCTTCCAGCGGACGCCGCGCTGATAGAGCTGGAAGCTTTGGTAGGTGGCGGGGTATGGAAAACGATCGATGAGCAGCGGAATTTTCTGCTCATCCAGAACCTCCACTCCAGGCATATCCACTTTGTGATTGCGCGCGTAGCCGAGGTAAAAGGGGAAGAAATTCATGTAATCGTAAACGTGCCCGGTGTAGCGGTCGAACTCAGCATTGCCGTGAATTTCCAGATGCTGGCCGGTATCGAGCAAAGACCAGGAGGGCGTGGAAAGACTAATGGCGCGCACATAAAAGTTATCCAATCGAGTGCCGCCTTGCGCGAAAATGCGATCCATCCACGGCAGCGTGCTTTTGTGGGTGATCGGATCCTCGCGGGACAGCTCGCGTTCGAGCACCTCTTCGGGAACGCCGTCCAGCTTGATGATGACCACCCGCTTTACCTCGGCCGCGAGCGGTATCCAGGAGAGCAGCAGCAGGATCAGCGCGTGGCGCGACGCACGCCGCATCATTGTCCGGTGGCGACGCCGAATGCGGCCACTGGGGCCGATGCGCTGGCACTTTCATGTTGCAGCGCGCGCAGACAGGTCAGTCGAAGCTCACCGTCCGTAGATCGCGCGCAAACGTCCGAGATCAGTTGTTGGACCTTGGGATCGCCGTTCGCATCCGTGCCGAGGGCGGAAACGGAGCGGCCGATGGCGTCAGGGTCCCAAACAACATCCGGGCTGGGGCTGGACGCCAGGAGCTGATTGAGAAAACGAACGTGATAATCCGCCCGCCGATCTGCGTCCAGCTGGGCGCGCAAAGTAGGGTCCGGCTTCTCGGGATCGACGCGCGGTCCGCGAGTGAAGACGCGCGCCAGTCCGGTGGCAAAACGTTTGCCCGGAGATTGTGTGTAAGCCTCCAGCTCTTTGCGGCGGTCGCGTTCCAGTTTCACCGTTCCGCGCGGAGACTGCACATACTGAATCAGGGCCGTATACTGCTCCCGGGCGAGATGGGCCTCATGCGAAACATCGTTCTCGCGCGGATTAAGCGCCAGGTGATCCAGTCGCCGCCGCAGTTCGATCTGTAGCGCGGGATCGAGGCCGGAATCCACCGACAAAAACTCGCGGGCTTCCGAATATGCTTCCAGACGCGCGCTTCGATTCACTGCGGCGCCATGACGGCCGCGCACGAACGTCCATGCCGCGTCGGCGGCGAAAAACGACGGATTGCCGAATCGCGTCAGGCCCAACACACCCGTCACTATGCTGCTGGCCCCCTGGCTGACCATCTCACGGCGCTTGGGGCCCAGGCTGTCTCGAAAGTCAGCCAGCCGGAGCGGAACGCGCGGATAGTCCAGGTTGTAAAGCGCCAGCGGAATCATTTGCTCGGCGCGCGCACCCGGCGTACCTTCCGGCACCGGTTGGTTCTCGGAATCGAAATAGCGGATTTGTGTGTAGCCAGTCCAATGCGTCAGCCGATCGTCCGTCCAGGGATTGGCCATGCTCAAAAACTGGCCGTCGAATTTTCGTCCATCGCGAGCATCCAAATCGGAGCGCGCGATCCAGAGCAACGCTTCGCTGGGAGTGCCGGATTCCAACGCCAGCGGCTCGAAAATCAGACCGTCGAGTTCGGCGCGCTGTCGAAGCAGCTCCCAGTTGTGACCGCGATTCTGCTGCCTCTGGCTGGTTTTCTTGTCATAGTACTTCGCCAATTGCTGTTCTCGAACCAGCCCGCCGAACGCTCGGGTGGACAGGCTGAGGCGGGAGTAAATCTGTTTGAACTGGCTGTCCGGCAGCAGAGAAACGCTGGCCGGATCGCGATCCAGATTGTCCAACGTAGCCAAGGCCTGGAACGCTTGCAACTTGGTATAGTCGCTCGAATTGCCGCGATACGTGCGCGTGGTGGATCGGATGACGGCGCCCAGCGGATCGAATTCCAGCGCCTGCAAGCCATCGCTGAAAAGATTGCTGTAGACGCTGCGATACGGTGCGGCCAAGTCAATAGCTGGCGACGGTGTTCGATTGGCGTGACGCCTGCTTCCAGCCCGAAAATAGCCAAACGAAAGCGCGGAAGCGGCCCGTTGCCAGGCGGTAGGCCGGGTGCTTGTCAGAATCCAGACAGAGCGCAGGCGGGCGTTCGCCGGATCGCTGTCGCCCAGCGAATCGCGCAGAACCGCAAGTAACGGGACGTCGAGATCCTGAGTACTAGACGCCGGATCATGCAGGCGTCCGAAAACCGTAATTAGCTCCGCCCCATCCGCCGCTGGCTCACGCTCCAGGCGATAAGAACGAAGAGGCTGGCTCAGGAACCCGGCCCCGATCAGTAACGTAACCAAGGCCGACTGAAGCAAGCGAAAGAACCTCTTCTTTCAAGGTATCGAAAGCGCGAAGACAGAGCAATATGGGGCGAACACCTCAAGAGATACAGCCCCGGCGAACGCTATGTTAGTTCGACTCCACAAGGTGACTTACGTTGCAGAATTTTGCAATCTTTTTGGCCAGGCCGTCAACGGCTCCCCGGGAATCCCCACCCGCAATTCCACTTCGTGTGACGCCCTTCGCGCCGCGGCTCAGCAGAACCTGGCTGGTGGCGGCGTCCAGAAACCATACCTGCGTTTCCACCACCGTGGCCCCTGCGCCCATTCCAATTAATTGCCTCTTCGCCCTATTTCCTGGCTTGAATTCTATGACGGTGCCGGAAATGCGCAAAACCGCATGTCCAAAAGGCAGCGCTTCTCCCTGGCGAACGATGATGACGCTTGGAAATGCGAGACTCACTTCACGAGCGATGTCTTCCACCAGAGCGCTCTGATAGTCGGCGGGGAACGCCACTCCAGCGGCCGCGACAAATCTGTCAATTTCAACGGCCGTAAAAGGTGTGGGAGGCGGTCCCGCGGCAGAAAGGCAGAACGACACGCAGAGAATCGCCGTAAGAGCGGTAATGAACGCCTTCATCTCTTGCAGGATATCTCGAACTCCGGCCCCCGGCCCTTGGCGTCTTCAACGTACGTGCGCAGCACTTCAGCGACGCTCCACGCTTGCGCGAAGCAGCCGCCGGGACGATGTGGGGCGTCGCCATCGAACACTTCCGAAATCTGTCCCAGCCCGGCGGCGTTTGAAAGATGAGCGCGCAGCGGTTCGAGAAAATGATCGGCACGCCGGCGCGCCTCGTCGGTGTCGTCGTGGACCTTTACGTAGGCAGTCAGGAACGGACCCAGCAGCCACGGCCAAACGGTGCCCTGATGGTACGCGCCATCCCGGCTGCGCATATCTCCATCGTAACGCCCGTGATAATTCGGATCGCGTGGCGAGAGCGTTCGCAAGCCGTAGGGCGTCAGCAATTCCCATTCGACGACCTCGACCACTTGCAGGGCTTGCTCACGAGTGAGCACAGGATACGGCAGGCTGACGGCGAAAATCTGATTGGGCCTTAGAGCTGCGTCGGGGGTTCCATCGTCAGCGATAACGTCGTAGAGACAGCCGCCTGCCTCGTTCCAGAACACTTGCAGGAAACGCTTGCGGGCGCGATCCGCCAGAGCGCCGTAATGGTCACCAACGCCGGCTTCGCCAAAAGTTGAAGCCAGGTCGGCCATAACGCGCAGAGCGTTGTGCCACAGCGCCTGGATCTCCACCGGTTTGCCCTGACGCGGCGTTACAACCTGATCGCCGATCTTGGCGTCCATCCAGGTGAGTTGCACGCCCGCTTGCCCGGCATGCAGCAGCCCATCGGAATCGACGTGGATGCCGTAACGCGTTCCCCGCTCGTGCCATGCGATCACGTCCGCGAGCCGGCCGTAAAGCTCGTCGCGAATGAAATCGTAGTCGCCGGTGTAGCGCAGGAATTCATGGACCGCGTGGAACATCCAGAGCGTTGCGTCCACAGTGTTGTATTCAGGCTCCTCGCCCGAATCGGGAAAACGATTGGGCAGCATCCCTTGGTCGATACTGCGCGCGAAGGCTCGAAGAATGTTGCGGGCGTCCTGGTAACGGCCGGTCACAAGCGTCAGGCCAGTGAGCGAGATCATAGTGTCGCGGCCCCAATCGCTGAACCACGGATAGCCTGCGATGACGGACTTTTGGTCTCCTCGACTGACGATGAACTGATCCGCCGCCGAAGCCAGCATCGTCGCGAATGCATCGGGCGTTGGCGCTGCTTCAGCAATCCGTGTGCGCCGCTGTATTTCGCGATCACGAAGCCCGGCAGCTTCCTCCGCCGCATGCCGCAGTGTGGAAGCGATTATTCGGGCTGAGCCGCTCTTCGCGAGATCGAAGCGCAGCAGGAAGGGGCTATAAAGGTCCTCGATGGAATCGAGACCACGCTCGCGTTCGCGCGCATATTCGAAGTTGTAGCTCCAGAAGCCAGAGGCGTCGATCGATTCCGCGTTGTGAGCGAAGTACAGACTGGGGAGCCCGGAATAGGGCGTAATGATCGCCATGCCGGCCTGCGTCTTCACCTCGCGATCGATTGCCTGGTTCGCATGCGTGAGTCCGTGATAATCGCGGAAAGCAATGAGCGGCCGGACTTCGAGCGAACACGCGCGACCGTGCAGATCGCCCAGCAGTTCATATTGAATGACTACGGTATTTTCGCCCTGCACCAGGAAGACGGTTTTCTCCAGCTGCACATCGGCACAGCGATACCGGAACACAGGAAATGGATCCAGCCGGAACGACGCCAGGTACTCGTATCCGTGCGGATGGATCGCATCTTTGTATTGATTCGCGCTGAGTTCGAAGCGTTGATCCGCAAGCACGATTGTTTCTTCTACCTTCGAAAGAAGAACCATGCGCCCGACCGGCGGTTTGGTGGCCGCCACCAGGAGCGCGTGATAACCCCGCGTATTGAGCCCGATAAGCGTGGAGCAGCCGAAGCCGCCGATCCCGTTGGTTTCCAGCCACTCGCGCGAACAAGCTTCCCCTGGATCGCCGCATATTGGGCGGACAAACTCGATCGGTAGCGTCATTGGTATATCGAATCCTAATGATAGACTTGGGACCATGTCGCCATCGGCGCTTCTTTTGGCACTGACTTCCATGACATGCCTGATGGCCCAGCCGCGCTACGCTTCCGATGGTCAATTGACTCTTCCCGGCGATTATCGCGAATGGATATTCTTGAGCTCTGGACTTGGGATGACATACCAGCCGGCGTCCGCACCAGGCGGCCACGGCGCACCATCGTTCACCAACGTCTTCGTGGACCCTTCCGCCTATCGATCTTTCCTCTCCACCGGCACTTGGCCCGACAAAACCACGCTGGTATTGGAAGTGAGAGCGTCATCGAGCAAGGGATCGATCAATCAAGTGGGATCGTATCAAAGCGAGGTGCTCGCCGTGGAAGCCGAAGTAAAGGACGCCACCAAATTTCCAGGTAACGGATGGGCGTTCTTCGCATTCGGCAAATCAAGTAGCGGCAAGTTGCTGGCGCGTACTCAGGATTGTTATAGCTGCCATCTCGCACACGGCGCCGTCGACAATACCTTTGTGCAGTTTTATCCGGTGCTACTCGACGTCGCCAAACACAAGGGAACGTTCAAACGTTAGATCCAGGCTAAATCCAAACCTTCTCGGCCGGCACCCCGCGCCGGCACATCTCGCATGATCCGGCATCTTTGTAATACGTCGCATCCAGTTGCGCTAAATAGTAAAGCGGCAACGGACTGAAGTCGACCGTTTTCGGCGTGGGCTGATAAATGATCACCGCCATTCCAACCACTTCGGCGCCAGTGGATTCCACCAGCCGCTTTAACTCCCCCAAATTGCGGCCAGAGCGCAAAATGTCATCCACCAGCAGCACTTTCTCGCCCGGTTTCTGTTCCAGATACTGGCGAAACCGCATGGAGCCGCTTTCTTCCTTGCGGTCGGCCCAATAGACCTGAGGTGCGCGCAGAGCCTCGCATACACCGTAGGCCACCGGTAGTCCGCCGGTATCGGGAGAGACGATGGACAATTCGGGAATCATGGCGCGAATTTCCGCGTTGGCTCGCAGCAGCCGGCTCAAGCCCACGCTGAGCACCTTAGCATGCTGGTAGTAGCGCATCGCCAACTGCACCTGCACGTATTCGGTGGCGTGCAGTCCGTTGGGATATTCGAAATGTCCGTCGCGGATGGCGCCGGTGCGTCGCAACAAGGCGACCACTTCCTCTTGCGTAGGAACCAGGTGCATAGCTTTCTTTATTGTCTCGCTTAATTGTCTCGAAGGGTCCGCCTATAAATCGCGGGCTCAGCACGGCGCGCGCCGACATCGCGCTATCATGGGGTTTCAGACGCTGATTGTACTTAAGGAGCCTGGTTCGATGCAGAATTCAGTTCTAGTGCCCATGGTGGTGGAGCAGACCTCGCGCGGGGAACGCGCGTTTGATATCTATTCGCGTCTGCTCAAAGAGAACATCATTTTTCTGGGCACCCCCATTGACGACAACGTCGCCAATCTGGTGATGGCGCAGATGCTGTTTTTAGCCGCCGAAGATCCGGAAAAAGACATTTCGTTGTACATCAACTCGCCCGGTGGATCCATCACGGCGGGCCTTGCGATTCTGGACACCATGAATCTGGTGGAACCTGACATCGTGACCTACTGCATTGGACAAGCGGCGTCCATGGCGGCGGTGCTGCTGGCTTGCGGATCGAAAGGCAAGCGCTACAGCCTGCCCCATTCCCGCATTTTGATTCATCAGCCTTCCATGAGCGGGCTGGGCGGACAGGCCACGGATATCGATATCTACGCGCGTGAAATTCTTCGTATGCGCGAATCGCTGAATCAAATTCTCGCCCACGCTACCGGCCAGCCGGTGGAACGGATCGCGCGCGACGTCGATCGCGACTACATCCTCGAGCCCGATTCGGCGCTCGAATACGGCATCATCGATCGCATCATCGAAAGCCGCGCGCTGCAACCGGTTCCCACTCGTTGATGCGGGCCGGCCTGCTATCGGGCCTGTTATTGGCGCTTGGCGCGCAGGCCCAACTCATTCCGGCCGGAACACCGGTGCCCGTCACCACGCTTCCGCCCGTGGTGTTTATCAACGGATACCAGTTTGAGGGCTGTCCGTCGACCTTCGCTGGAACATTCGGCATTGCCGATCAGGTGCTTCAGAGCAACGGCGAAGTCAGCCTGTTCTTCAGTACGTGCAGCTTGCCCAGCAGCGCGACGATAGAGGATCTGGGCGCGGCGTTCGGAACTTTCCTGGCAGGTTTGAAATTCACCAATGGGCAGCCGGTAGAGACGGTGGATGTGGTCGCGCACAGCATGGGTGGTCTGGTCCTCCGGACCTATCTGAGCGGGAAACAGGATACGACCGGGATGTTTCAACCTCCCGCGGTCACCCACGTCCGGAAGGCGGTTTTTCTGGCGACTCCCCATTTCGGAACGCCAATCGCATCACTGGTGCCGATTTCCAGCAATCAATTGAGTGAAATGGCCAGTGGCAGCGAGTTCCTGTTTAATCTCGGCACCTGGAACGATGCCACGGACGACCTGCGTGGAGTGGATGCCATAGCCGCCGCCGGTAACGGAGGCACTGGCTTGCTGACCACTTCCGGATTCGACGACGGCGTGGTGCCCCTTACCAGCGGCTCGCTGCGATTCTATGGGGCCGGCCGAACGCGGGTGCTGCCTTACTGTCATGTTTCGGGCGGCGGCTTAGTCAGCGACTTCGGCTTGTGCTCGGGGGGTGCCAAGGGTATCGCGGACATCGACTCGCCAACCCACGATTCGGCGCAGATGATCGTTTCATTCTTGAACGGAACCAATGCCTGGCAGAGTGTGGGCACTGCGGCGGAGAGCAATTCTTTTCTCTCTGTGGATGGCGGATTGATCGTCGCGGCGCGAGCTGCCGACGATTCACCGGAGAAAATAACTTTCGCGCAGGTGGTGGACCTTCCCTTCCCTGTATTTTCCCAAACGCTCTCCATTTCTTCGGATGGAATCGCGTCCTCGAATCTGGTCCCCGCTGGAAACATTCCTGTCGATGTCGCGGCCGGCTCAGGTACCTTCAGCAACACATTCAATCTTTTGCCGGGAGGCACGGAGCCACTTCTCATCAAGCTCGGGCCACTGGTCGCGCGCGTTTTGCCGGCCGCAGCAAACATTTTTCCGTTAAACCTTGCACCGCGAATGCTGATTGCTATTTATGGCTCGGATCTGGCCAGTCAACCCGATCAGACCACTGGCCCCACTTTTCCCACCCAGTTGGCCGACGTTCAGGTGCTGGTGGGTGGATCGCCAATTCCGCTGTACTATGCGTCGCCGGCGCAGATTAACGCAGTACTTCCCGAAAGCGCAACGGGCTTGACGCAGCTCACGATTCAAAACAGCGCGGGAAAGAACAGCTTGAACGTTTTAGTGGCAGCGGCATCGCCGGCCATCTTCACGCAGGATTCCTCAGGTACTGGACCAGCTGCGGCATTAAACGCGCACGACGAGAGCTTGATTACAGCCAGCAATCCGCTCAACGTCGGCGATACTGTGGAACTATACGCTACGGGCCTGGGTCTCACGATAACGAGCAACGATCTGCAAATCGCGCTTCAAGATCCCACGGTGACAATCGGCGGCGTGCCTTGCCCGGTGACGTTCGCGGGCGAAGCCCCCGGTTACATTGGGTTGGATCAGATCGATTGCGCCATCCCAGCGGGCATAGCGGCGAGCGCGACATCGCCGGTAGTGGTCACCTCGGGCAATCAAACCAGCAACACGGCCACGCTCGCTATAGCATCCCCTTAAATCTGCATCCCAGCCGGCTGCCGGATTTCCATGCATCCCTTGCCGGTGGGCAGCATTTTTCCCGGGTTCAAGCGGCACTCGGGATCGAACAGCTTCTTGAACCGCGCGATCAAATCGAGCGTCTCGCCGGAGAATTGCTCGCCGATCAGTTCCATCTTTTCCATCCCCACGCCGTGCTCGCCGGTGATGGACCCGCCTTGCTGGATGCAGAATCGCAAAATTTCATCGCCGGCCGCTTTCGCGCGCTCCAGTTCGCCCGCCTTGTGGTGATTGAAGAGAATGATGGGATGCATGTTCCCGTCCCCGGCGTGGAAAATGTTGCTGATAGTAAGGCCGTACTTCTCAGCTATCCGGTGAATCTCGCGCAGCGTCGGCGCGATTTTGGTGCGCGGCACCACGCCATCCTGCACGTAATACGCCGGGCTTACGCGCCCCACCGCGCCGAAGGCGTTCTTGCGTCCCTTCCACAGCAGTTCGCGCTCCGTAGCTGACCGGGCAATGCGAACCTCACGCGCGCGGCAGCTCTTACACGCGTCTTCGATCTGCTGCACCTGCTCTTCCACTGCCTCCTTCAAGCCCTCCAGTTCGATCAGCAACACCGCCGCTGCGTCCATCGGATACCCCGCGTGAGTGGCTTCTTCCACCATTCGCAGCATGACGCCGTCCAGCATTTCCACCGCCGCGGGAGTAATGGCCCGCGCGGTGATCTCGGCCACCGAATCCGCACAATCGTCGACCGTATCGTAGATCGCCAAAAGAGTTTTGACCAGTTCTGGCTGCCGCATCAGGCGCACCGTGATTCCGGTCACCAGCGCCATGGTCCCCTCTGAGCCCGTAAGCAGACCCGTGAGATCGTAACCAGGCGCATCCAACGCCTTACCGCCAACGGTCATCGGCGTTCCGTCCGGAAGAACGGTTTCAATTCCGAGCACGTGATTCGTCGTCACGCCGTACGCTAAAGTGTGCGGCCCACCCGCATTTTCCGAGACATTGCCGCCGATAGTACAGGCCTTCTGGCTGGAGGGATCGGGCGCATAGAAATATCCGTCTTGTTCCA
Source organism: Bryobacterales bacterium (assembly GCA_003132905.1). Next base: position 36,051 of record PKZC01000063.1, read on the forward strand.
CGGCCTGCGTAATTTCGAGATTCACCACGCCTGGCTCAAGCACCGCCCGTTCGTTCGCCAGATCGATTTCGATGACGCGATTCATCCTTGCAAACGAGATCACCATGCCGCCCGCGCGCGCGATCACGCCGCCGCTGAGTCCGGTGCCCGCGCCACGTCCCACGATAGGAATGCCGTGCTCGCGAGCGATTTGAACCAGCGCCACCGCTTCCCCGGCGCTCTCGGGAAACACCACCAGTTCCGGCCGGGCTTTGTCGACGCTGCCATCGTATTCGTAAAGCGTCAGGTCTTCGGCCCGATCGAGATATCCGCGCGGTCCAAGCAGTTTGTCGACTTCGAGGAGGGCCTCAGGCGTAATCATCCAAGCTCCTCTTCGGACAATAGCCTATCGAGCAGATCTCTTCAAACGCAATCTGAACCGGTGTCAATCTGAACTATCCGCATGCCAGCCGTAAACCCGCAACATCGTCTGGCGATTCAACTGGTGTGCCGTTACACGTAAGAATATTTCACGATCGCTGGCCTCGGGGTGGATCTGCCGCACACGCGATTGCATTTCATTCAGTTGGCCACAGATGAACGCAGATGAACACCGATAAGACATTTCTAGAATCAGCGTTGATCCGTGTTTATCAGTGGCCATTGCCTTACAACAGCGACTTTACAAAACCCACCAACTCCGGGTCCATCCACGAAATCGCCTGGCCATCTCGCTCCGGCAAGCCAGCATACTTGCGAACTACCTTGCCGTTGCGGTCGATAATATAGCTCTCAGGAATCTTGTAGGTGCCATAGCGATAGCTCAAATTCTCTTCCGGATCGCGCGCGATGGGATACGACACTCCGAAGTGCTTCACGAAGTTGCCATACATCTGCTCGTTGCGATCCACGCTCACGCCCAGCACCACTACGCCGGCATTCTTAAATGTTTTGGCAAACTCATTCAGCGAGGGCGCCTCCTCCACGCAGGGCGCACACCAGCTGGCCCAAAAATTCAGCACCAGAACCTTGCCGCCGAAATTTCGCGGCGTCACCTGATCGCCCGCGCTAGTGGTAATGGTGAAGTTCGGAGCCGTGTCGCCCACTCCCACTATGTGTTCCTGCATGGACCAGATCACCACCCAACCAAGCGCCACGAGCAGCGCGGCTATAGCACCTTTGATGGCTAAATCTACTTTGGAATGAGTCATTTCAACAGCTCCTGGGCGGACCCTTCTTCTATAATATTAAAGTATCTCATGGGGTAAGGTTCGCATCAGATAAAAAGGATCATGCTGATTACTCGCCGGGCAGAATTCTCCGCATCCCACGTGTGCGCTCAACCTGCATTGACGCCGGAACAAAACGCGCAGCTCTATGGACCCGCCTCCAACCCTAGCGGCCATGGCCACAATTACGTGCTGGAAGTGACTCTCGAAGGCGATCCCGATCCCGTCAGCGGCATGGTCTTCGATTTGAAAAAGCTAAAGGAATTGATCCAGCAGACCGTGATCGATTCGATGGACCATCGTTTTCTCAACTACGAAGTGCCTCCGTTCGACAAGATTGTTCCCACCACGGAAAATGTCGCCGCCGAGATTTGGCGCCGGCTGGAACCGCATTTTGAAGCAGGCCGCGCCCGCCTGAACAATGTTCGCCTCTATGAGACCGACGATCTGTACGTCGATTATCCCGGCGCGTTTGCTCAGGACGGCCGATAATGCGCGTCACCCGCCGCTATCGCTTCGCCGCGTCTCATCGTCTGCATTCCGCGGCGTTCACCGAAGACGAAAACCGCGAGCTGTATGGCAAATGCAGCAATCCGTATGGGCACGGGCACGATTACGTTTTGGATGTGGCGGCCATCGGTCCGGTGAATCCGGTTTCAGGACAGGTGGTGCACGTTCCCACGCTCGATCGGCTAGTGTCGGAACAAGTGCTCAAAGATTTCGACCACCGCTACATGAATGCCGACCTGTCTGAATTTAAGACGCTGGTTCCTACCTCGGAAAATATCATCCGCGTGATCGAGGACAGGCTGAGCGCCCGCTGGTCCGATGCATTTCCCGGCGAATGGCCGCGTCTGGAGGGAATTCGCTTGCGCGAAACCAAGCGCAACGTCTTCGAACTAAAATCATGAAAAATAAATCCGCCGTGAAGGTAATGCCGCCGCAGGACAGCCAGGAATCGATTGCCGACCTCATGCGGAAAGTCCTGCTGAAGATCGGCGAAGATCCCGAGCGTCCTGGATTGGCCCGCACGCCCCAGCGCGCCGACAAGGCGCTGCGATTTCTCACTAGCGGTTATGAGACCGACGTCCAAAGTATTGTGAACGGCGCGCTGTTCGAGGAAAAGTGCGACGAGATGGTAGTGGTGAAGGACATCGAGTTTTACAGCATGTGCGAGCATCACCTGCTGCCGTTCTTCGGAACCATGCACGTGGCTTATCTGCCGAACAACAAGCTCATCGGGCTTAGCAAGATTCCTCGCATTGTGGACATGTTCGCGCGCCGCCTGCAGTTGCAAGAGCGATTGACGCACCAGGTGGCCGAGACTCTGAATGAAGTGCTGCGGCCCAAGGGCGTCGGCGTGATCTGCGAGGCCCGCCATTTCTGCATGATGATGCGCGGCGTCGAGAAGCAGCATTCGGGAACCGTAACCAGCGCGATGCTGGGCGGGTTTCGCGAGCGCAAGGAAACGCGCGACGAGTTCCTGTCGCTGGTCTCGGCGCGCAATCACCCGTTCCATTAAGCACTTTTGGCCGCAATCATCTGCCTGCAATCAATGGGCTACAATCAACTTGAATGATCAAGAATTTTCGGGACTTCGAAGCTGGGCCCGATCCGTTCGGCCGCACGTGGCAGGTCTACTTTCGCTGGCTCCAGACCGGCATCTCCATCCGCCATGCCGACACTGTCGACGTGAAGTTCGGAATCGGCACGACAGACGAGCCCTTTGAGGAACGGGTGATTGCGCTGCAGCATCCGGTACTGCTGGCGCTGAGCGAGAAGCTGGGCCATCCCCTAACCGACACCTGGTGTTTGAAGCTTGCGGCGCTCCACTTGAAGCACATGCTCCGGACTGGCGAGGACATGGAGAAGACGCTGGTGACGATGCAGCCCGAAGAGATGGAAAAGTACGCCCGCGAGTTGGAAGAATCGCTCGCCGCCAAGCATTAAACTCAATCGAAAGACGTCAGCGACGTGGATCATCTCTTTGTTTACGGGACTCTCCTCCGTGGCTCCAACAATAAATTTGCCGGAATGCTGGCGGACCAGGGGCGGTTCGTAGGAAGCGCCCGCGTGGCAGGCCGATTGTACGACTTAGGCCAGTATCCTGGCGCTGTGCCGTCTGATCAAGCGGACTGCTGGGTACAGGGCGAAGTCTGGCGATTGGACGATCCGCAGCTCTTGCCGCTGCTCGATGATTACGAAGGCTCCGAATTTGAGCGGGCGATCGCGCCCGTTCAGACCGGAAATACCGTCCTCGATTGTTCGCTGTATTGGTACATCGGACCCGCCACCGGCCGTCTGATCGCTTCCGGCAACTGGCTGAAGCGCTAGTTCGGTTCCGCTTTGATATTCTTGGAGTCTCGCAAATACCGCCCGAACCGGGAGCAGAACATGACTCTACGTCGAACCATTCTTGCACTTGCGATACTTTTCGCCGCCTGCCCGTCCTGGGCTCAGCAAACCTGCGAAGGCTTGGCATCCCTTTCGATACCCGGCGTCAAGATCACCTCAGCAACGTCCGTTTCGGCGGGCGTCCTCACCTTACCCGCGGGATCTCTTCCGGCAACCTTGCAAGTACCGGCCTTCTGCCGCGTGGCCGCGACGGTGGGCAAAGAAGTCCGCATCGAGTTGTGGATGCCGCGGGAGTGGAATCACAAACTGCTCAGCGTGGGGAACGGCGGCATGGCGGGGTCCATCAGCTATCTGCCAATGGTGAAGCCGTTGAACCAGGGCTATGCCACCAGCAGTACCGACACGGGGCACCAGGGCAGCTCTACCGATGGCGAATGGGCGCTAGGAAATTACGAACGCATCGTGAATTTTGCGGACCGCGCCACTCATCTGATGGCGGAGGCTGACAAGGTCATTCTCAAGGCCTATTACAGCGCGCAACCGGTCCACTCTTATTTCAGCGGATGTTCCCAGGGCGGCCATGAGGCGATGATTGAAGCGCAGCGATACCCGGCCGATTTTGACGGTATCATTGCCGGCGATCCGGCAAATAATTGGACCCATCACTATATCGGCGGCCACCTCTGGGCAGCGCTGGCCATGGATGGCGACGGTTACATTCCGGCCAACAAAATCCATATTCTTGCGGACGCCGTTAACAACCAGTGCGACGCTCTGGATGGCGTCAAGGATGGAGTGCTGAACGATCCGCGCCGCTGCCATTTCAATCCCGATACGCTGCTGTGCAAAGGTTCGGACACTTCGGAATGCCTCACTGGCGAGCAGGTGGCCGCGGTGCACAAGCTGTGGTCTGGCCTCAGGACTCCCGATGGTCAGTTGATCTATCCCGGGTTTGTGCCCGGTGGCGAAGCTGGTCCGGGAGGTTGGGTCAGCTATATCACCGGCAACGCGCCAGGCACCGGACGCCACACCATTCTCGGCGTTCCGTTTTTCAAGTTCATGGTTTTCGACGATCCGAATTGGGACTTCAAGACGTTCAAGTTCGCTCCCGCAGCGGGTTTCGATAGCGACATTGATTACACGGATTCGAAACTCGGGGCATTGTTCAATGCAGTGAATCCCGACCTCAGCGCATTCAAAGCTCGCGGCGGCAAGCTGATCCACTATCACGGCTGGAGCGACCCGGACATTACGCCGCTCAACAGCATCAACTATTACGAAAGCGTGACCAAGGTGCAGGGTGGCGACGTGCACGGCTTACAAAACACGCTGGAGTTCTACCGGCTCTTCATGGTTCCTGGGATGCAGCATTGCCAGGGCGGCCCGGGGGCGACCAGTTTCGACATGATCGAGCCGCTGGATGCGTGGGCGGATAAAGGCGTCGCGCCTGCGAAAGTCATCGCATCACATGTGACGAACGGCGTCGTCAATCGGACGCGGCCGCTATGCCCCTATCCGCAGGAAGCACAGTGGACGGGCGTGGGAAGTACGGACGACGCAGCGAACTTCGTCTGCGCTGTGCCGAAGGATTAGCTGGAGCCCGTGCCGGATCAAGTCAGGACTTGGATCTTTTCGTTCGCCGCCACAATCGTCGCGATGATGGCGATTCAGATGTCGAGCCTCGGCTTCTCGCCGCTCCTACCAGCCATCCAGAAGGACTTCGGTATCAGCTATTCGCAAATCGGATTGTTCACCGGCCTGTACGGTCTGGTGGCGATGGCGATCAGCGTCCCTGCCGGCCTTTTGGCCAAGCGGGTGGGAGAAAAACTGGCGCTCATGGCAGGATTGCTAGGCGTTGCCTTCGGACTGTTGCTGCTAAGCCAAGCCTCCAGTTACAAGCTTGCGCTAGGCTCTCGCGTTGTTTGGCTCATCGGATATCGAGTGGCATTCGTGTGTGTGATGACGTCCATCGCATTGGTTGCTCCGCCTGAATTTCGCAGCCGCGCAATGGGCATCCTGGGCGCCATGGCATCGCTCGCTTCTGTTATCGGCGCGCCTTTCGGTACCGTAATCGCTGAACCTTTTGGATGGCGCGGAGGAATTATCGGCTTTGCCGCCATGGCGCTGGTTGGCGCGGGCGTATTCTGGTTGGTCTACAAACCTGTCGCGGGCAAAGACGGCCAAACTTCGTTCCACGGACATGCACCATCCGCTCCCACGAAAAGTGCGTTCCGCACGCCGGTTGTTTGGAGCATGGTGCTGCTGGGTTTAATCAACATGGGCGGCTTCAGCGCAACGTTCTTCGTGCCGTCGGCCGTGAAGACCACTTTCCACTTGAGCGCAATGCAGAGCGCCTACCTGATCAGCACCAGCTACATCGTCGCGATTTTCGTAAACGTCTTATTCGGTTATCTCTGCGATAAGTTCGATCGCTGGGACATGATGATCGGGCTTGCCGTGGTTTTGGTGCCGGCCTGTTTCGCGATGATGACGCCGAACCTGCTGATCTTTCGCGTGGCCACTGCTCTCGTGATTTCGCTGGGCCTATGCGCGACCAATCAAATCTTCGCGCTGGCAGGCGAAGTTGTGGGGCGAAGCGAAACGGGACCAGTGATGGGTGTTGTCGGACTAGGCGGTGGACTCTTCGGATACGTGGGGCCGCAAGTTTTGGGCCTGTTGCGCGATCATACCGGAGGCTTCACCGCAGGCTGGTATTTCGTCGCCATTGGCGTCGTTTTGTCGTTGATCGAAATCGTGTTCTTGCGCCGTTATGCACGTTCGCGGGCGGCGATCGAGCTGAGTCCCGTCAGAAACTGACCCACCTTTTGGCGCATCTCAGGGCCGTTCCATCCGCGCGCATCCACCATATCGGCCACGATGGGGAGTACCGGAATGCCCGCTGCTTGGAGCGCACGTTCGATGAAAAGATTTCCAGTAGCCGACGGCCGCGTGCCGAGTGGTTCCAACACCAGCGCGGCGTCGATGCCGTGCCGCTTGGCTTGATCGACCATCCATTCGTTGGCCCAAGGGGGATTGTGGAGCTGTTCGTTAAAGCTGACGGTTCGGCTGGCTAGCGCCCGCAGAGGATCGTCCAGGCCATAGCGGATGTAGCCGTCCGGCCCGAACGCAAGATACATGGACCAAACGAAAACCGCGCCGTATTGCTCTTCGAAGGCAGTGTAGAAATCGGTATCGTGCCACAGGCCTGCGCCCACCCACATCAGACGCAGTCTTTCCGCTGGGCAAGCCGCCGTGCCCGTATCCACGCGATTCTTCACCTCATCGCGAAACGCGCGAGCGTGCGCGATGGCCCATTCGCTGCCGCGCAGCCACTGCGCCGCCATTACATTGCTCACCTGCTCATGCATCCGGACCGGCGTTTTTGGCGCTTTGCAAATCATCTCGCGCACTTCTTCGAAATATTCTTCTTGCTGATTGACGCCTTGCATCAATGTGCGCAGCCGCGCGGGATCGAACGTGCTCCCAGTAATTTGTTCCAACCGCGCGATCAGCGAATGGAACTGCGCCACCATGAAATCCAGCCGGTGGCTTTCGAAGAGTTCATTCCAGCGATAGCGGCTCAGCTCCCACCATCGCGGCGGAAGTTCGGAAGCACCCGGGGCATCCAAGGGAAAAAACGGGCTGCCAAATTTCGCGGCCCAGATTTCGAACACGCGCTGGATGCAATCGCAGGTAAGCCGGGCTGAAAATAACGCAGGTTTGGGCAGACCGCCCCACGGCGCTTGCGCCGGATCTCCCGCGATGGTGGACGCGAGCGACAGACTGCAATAACGGCACAAGCCTTCGTGGTAACCCTGCGCGTTGAGGCCATCCAGATAATGCGGCGCAAGCCGTTTGGCGGCCACCATCGCGGCCCACCACTGATTGCTCACCACGGGAATGTCCATTGCGTGGAACAGTTCCAGCGGCATATCCGCTTGCACGATGGCGTAAGGCTTCTGCTTTTCGAATACGTCTTCGCGCAATTGGCCGAACCAGGCCTTTTGATACGCCGCGGCGCGAACGGTGCACTCCAGTTGCTTCTCAGCCATGCCTGAGCCTTTCGACGAACGCTGCGATTTCGCCCGAAGAATCTGAACGCACCATCAGATGCGGAATAGCGCGGTCATTCAAGAAGGCCCGCAGCCGTGGGTAATCCCAGCCAAGCACATCGTCTTCCAGTGGTAGATAAAATATGACGCCGTCCATTTCCGATGCTTTGCTATGGAACCACACGTCGGAGATTTCAGCCGGAAAAACGCGTGGACTGGGCGCATCGAAGTAGTACTTCTCGAAGATCGCACGCACTGGATCAATGGTCGTGTTGATGTCGCGGCCGGCCGCGCGTGAGCCCCACCAGTCGTCTTCCGCCACCACAACCGCGCCATGACTTTCGATGGCCGCGCATAAATCCGGACTGTCCAGCGGCGAGCCTTTGATGAGAATCCGCGGTCCTTCCAGCGGAGTACGCACCTCAATCTCACGAAGCGCCTCCTGCGCCAGCAGCGCATATTCGCTGCGATCCATAAAATACCAAGCGCCGATCAGGGCCAGCGCTTCCGAACCGGACAGTCTTGGAGCAGTCCCTTCTCTTTGCTGCAGCAATGCACGGATGGCCTGGCGCGCGGCATTTCCTTCGGCAACTGCTTCCCGGAGGGCATCTGGTTCGACGGGACGGCCAGTCAACTGTTCTAATTGCTGCTTTAAATCGTGCGTCCGGCCCAGTCCATAAGCCTCAGCCTCTGGCGACCGCGCGTGCAGCAGGTTATAGAGGATCGGCTTGGGCGTTTGCTCCAATCCCTNNGAGCCACTTCGCGCAAGTAGAGGTAGAGTTTGTGTTCCTGCTCGGAGGTTCTTGGAATAACCACCGCAGCCAAGCGTTCCCCTTCCGAGGAAATCAGAAAATCGAAGATCGCTTTGATGCGCGCGCTGAAAGCATCTTCCATATAGCGATCGGCAAGCGGCGTTGGTTTGCGGCGCGGGCTCAGAAGAACCGGATGCAAACCGGCCGCCCGCAGTAACTCCCAAGGCACGGTGTTGGAAGTCACGCCCACTGACGGCCCGCCGTTCCGGGAATGGACTGTTCGTTCTGTATATATCCGCGTGAGAGTCGCGATCGCCGTGCTCACGCGTCAGATTACTCGCTGCGCTTTCAACTCTTCGAAACGCTCCTCGGAATAGCCCAGCAAACCGCAATACACCTTTGAATTGTGCTCGCCTAAACCCGGTGGTGGCTGATCGAAGCCAGCTTGCGCGCTGGAGAATTTGATGGGCATGCCCATTCCATACACGTCCTCCACCATGCCGTATTTTGGATGCGGCAAGGGCACCGTTTCGCCGCGCGAAACAACACGCGGATCGCGCACAGCATTCTCCGGGTCGCGCACTTCCGCGGCCGGAACTCCGTGTCCTTCGAGAGCAGCGACAACCTCGGCGCTGGTCCTCGAACAAGTGAACGATTCGACAATCGCATCCACTTCCGATACATTCACAACACGATCGTCCCGCTTGGCGAATCTTGGATCCGCAATCAGCTCTGGCCGGCCGATAGCTTGAAACAGAGCGTGCGCAAACACTTCCGTAGGGGCGCAGACCGACACGTAGCCGTCTTTAGTGCGATACATTCCGAACGGCGCCAGGCGCGGCACCGTGAGGCCGGTTCGCTGCGGGACGCCGCAGCGCTCCAACAAATCGAACGGCTCGCCCGACACCATCATCGTCATCACACCCAGCATCGAAACATCCACGTGCTGGCCAATTCCCGTGCGCTGCGCCTGATGGATAGCAGCCAGCACACCGATCACTCCGAACAGCGGCGCTGTAAGATCGGCGAACGGAACGCCGATGCGCACTGGAGGATCGCCAGGACCGCCCGACGTCATCATCACTCCGCTCAGCGCCTGAATGATGGCATCCATCGCTTTACCCGTGCCTGGCTGGCCTTCACTGCCGAAGCCCGTAATCGAACAGTAGACGATGCGCGGATTCACTTCTTGCGCGAATGGATAACCAACCCCCAGACGGTCGAGCGTGCCCCGGCTAAAATTTTCCACGATCACATCGGCGCGCTTCACCAAATCGGCATAAATACCGCGCGCTTCCGGATGTTTCAAGTTCAGGGTTACGCCCAGCTTGTTGCGCAGCCGGTTGAGCGCCGAGACGGAAATATCGTCTTCATGCCGGCGTGCCAGCGTGGCGCCTTCAGATCCAAGATAAGGAGCATTCGAACGGCAGGTATCGCCGCCGCCCACTGGGTTCTCGATCTTGATGACCTTGGCGCCCAGGCCCGCGAGCAGCAGCGTTGCGAAGGGTCCGGCGAGCGCCGTGGTTAAGTCCAAAACCGTGATGTCTTCGAGCGGCGTGTTCTTCATGCGGGCTTAGCGATGCGGCACGTTCCAAACTACTTCCCCTTCTCCGCCCCTTTTTTCAGTGCATCGATCGCGTCCAAATGGCGCGAATCGCGCTCGTTTTCCGTGCAGACGTATTCGATCAGATCGCCACTCGTCAACACAGGCGTCATCTCGGTGACCTTCCAGGGGCGCGTGTACATCACCGGATCTTCAATCGTGATCTCCCATTTGAGGTGCCCGAAATCTGGACGCGAATAGCGCTCGACCACGTGTAGTTGATCCGAAGCGGGATGCCCAGCCAAATCCAGCCAGGTTTTTCCGTTGAAGCCGACGGTGTCCACCACCAGTTGATCGCCTTCCCAATGTCCGATCGAATCGCCCCACCAGGTGGGATTCAAATCCACGGGGTGCTCCTTGCGGTCGAGAAAAATCTGGCGGAAGCTATGCAGATTGCCTTCAAACAAAATCACCACCAAGTTCCCCTGTTGGATGATTTTGGATGGATACGGGTCGCGCCTCGGCACGCCGGTCGGAAGGCAGCGCGCTTCCGGATCGTCGACGCCCTCCTTAGCCTGCCGCTCTTTGAAAAGCTTATCGCCCAAGGCAGTCATGGGCACTTCGCCCACATCGTAGTCTTTCCCGATGTCGGAAGTGTAGCCCGCGTAGCCCCAGACTCCGCTCAAATCAGGCTTGCCATCGGCGGTGTGCGGCGTAGGCGTGGTGGGCGCTGCTGCCAGCCGGCGCGGATGCCGTTGAGCTTTCGGAATGGTGCTCTCGGCCGGAAACTGCGCCAATGCGGGCATCGCCAGACACCCCATCGCCAACGCGCCGATCATGTACCCAAGTTTGCTTTTCACGGGACTCTCTCTAATGTACTTCCAAAGAGCGTGGATTAATGGCGGGCTGGTCCCAATGAATCCGAGCCTGCCAGCTGGCATGAGCCGTCCTTTATGCTCGTGGTCTGGATCCAACAAAGCCATAGAACACGATATACAGATAGCAGATGGCGGGCAACAGGAATGCAAGATGAAGCCCGATGCGATCCGCCAGTGCGCCCTCTGCCAGCGGAATGATGGCGCCGCCAACAATGGCCGCGATCAAAACCCCGGATGCTTTACCCGTCAGCTTGCCCAAGCCGGCGATACCAAGAGTGAAGATGCTCGGAAAAAGAATGGAATTGAAAAGCCCGACGGCCAAAATGGCGTACATAGCGACGCTGCCTGAGGTGAGTATCGAAGTGACTACCAGCAGACCGGCCACAATCGCGGCGACACCAACCGCCGGGCCCGTGGGAATGGAACGCAGCAGTGCCGCCCCCAGGAATCGCCCAACCATCGCGCCGCCCCAATACAGCGACACGTAACGCGCCGCGGCCGACGCCGTGAATCCACCGATATCCGGCTGCATGAAGTAGTTCACGAGAAAGCTGCCGATGGCAACTTCCGCACCAACGTACACGAAGATTCCCACCGCTCCCAGCACCAGGTTGCGATGCCGCCAGACGCTGTCGCCGACGATTTCGGTGTGATGGCTGGGGTCCTCGATTTGGGTGATGACAGGAAATGGAAACCGCGCGATCGCAATTGCCAGCAGACCAAGCAGCACGGCAATTCCCAAGTAAGGCAGCTTCACAGTGGAGGCTTCGCTACGCGCGCCGGAAAGAATCAGGAAGCCGCCAATCCAAGGTCCCACCGTAGTCCCGAGCGAGTTCAGCGCCTGCACCAGGTTCAGCCGGCTGGATGCTTTCTCGGGCGGACCGAGGGCCGCCACGTACGGATTCGCCGAAACCTGCAGCAGCGTGATTCCGGACGCCAACACATAGAGCCCGCCCAGAAACAGGCCGTACGATGGCACGCTCGCGGCTGGAATGAAGAGCAGCGCGCCCACGGCCATGACCGCCAGACCCAGCACAATGCTGCGGTGATAGCCGATCACGGAAATGATTTTCGCCGAAGGTAGCGAGAGCAGGAAATAGGCCGAAAAGAACGTGAATTGGATCAGCATCGTCTCGGCATAATTCAGATGAAAGATGGCCTTGAGATGCGGAGCCAGAATGTCGTTCAGGACGGTAACGAACCCCCACATGAAAAACACCGTGGAGGCCGCCGCCATGGCTGCGCCGTAGCTGCTCCCGGAATCCGCCGTCGTGCGCACGGTTTGGAATGTGGATGATCTCATTGCGAAGGTTAGACGCGCCAGCAGCCTAGATCTGACATGCGGTTCGGGAGGCGCCCCCCCGAACCCTGCCTCACCCTATTGAATTCATTACCTCGCGCTCAGCCCGATCGGGATTGCTTTTCAGCGAGCATTCGTTGTCGAAAATCATGGTGGGGACATTTTCCGCATCGAAAACCGGCCAATGCGGTATTCCTGGGTGATTCGGATTGCCTGTGCGGGCGAAATNNAGGCGTCGCTCATCTTGGCACCCAACGCCTTGGCGTCAGCTCCACCACCGGTCATGGTTTCGCAGCGCTCGGCGTTGTCAAAGACGAAGGGGAGCTCGGAGCAATGAAACGCTCGTGGCCTGCCATCCAGAATCGGGGTTTGCCAGGTGAACCAATAAAGATATGCGGGCCCCGCGCCCTGCTTCGCTTTGCGTTCTGCCTGCGTGATCGAACTGCCTCGGACGGAGGAAGCCGAAATCAGCGATAGCAGATCGAACGGTATAGCTTTGGGATGCGCGCGGCGATAGACATCGATCACTCGATCCGCATGCTCCGGCTCAAACATGCCGGCCACGCGCGTTTTTAACTCGTCATTCGAAAGCGCGTTGCATTCCGGCTTGCCGATGCCATTCACGAACTCGTTAAGGACGTTACCCACTAACAAAGGAATGTCGGCGGAAATCGCGGGGGCTACCGGATCGAAGGGTTGTGTAGGCAGCGCCTTGCCATCCACCACAGGCGCCCAACCGATCTGGTTGCCAAGATTCCTGAAATCGGGCGGACGGCCAGTAGGCGTAATCACACGCCGCAACGCCGCCTCCGCCGCGCCCACTAGACGCTCCACCGGTACATTTTCAAGGTCATCCACTTGCGATTTGCCGAGGTTCAATTCCGCCAGTACAGCGTGCGCCAGTTTCGCGGAACTGTCCATGGTGGAAACGCGCAACAGCGAGCCGCTCTGAACGCCGGCGCGATGAAACAGACCCTTGGCCGAAGGCATCGCCATCAGGGTGTTCACCTTACCTCCGCCGCCGGATTGGCCGAAGATCATTACATTCCCCGGGTCGCCTCCGAAGTTGGCGATGTTATCCCGCACCCATTCGAGCGCAGCGACGAGATCCAGCATTCCGGCGTTCCCGGAGCTTTGATATTTTTCGCCGAACTCGGCCAGATTCAGATGTCCGAACACGTTCAGCCGATGATTGATACTCACTACTACAACGTCGCCGCGCCGGCTCAGGTTTTCGCCGTCGTACGACTTTAGCTCCTGGCCCGATCCGGCCGAATAGCCGCCGCCGTGAATCCAAAACATCACCGGGCGCTTTCCATTACCGCCCGCCTGCGGCGTCCAAATATTGATGCGCAGGCAATCTTCGCCGGGCTGCCCGTCATCCCAGGCGAACATGAACGCATTCTCGTCGTCTTTCCAACCCGATCGCGCGCCCTGCGGACAAACTTGCCCGTAGTACAACGAGCTGCGCACCCCGGCCCATGACGCCGGTTTTTGGGGAGGCATAAAGCGCGCCTTCCCGCTTACGGGCGCGGCATAGGGGATACCTTTGAACGTCTGGATGCCGTTGCGCGTGTAACCGCGAACCTTCCCGGCGGTAGTTTCCACGACGTCTTTCGATCCGGACGCCACAATCGTATCGGCGCTTCGGTTGGTTCCGCTGCTGCGTGTCGCGGCGGTTGCATTGCTTGTGAGCAGTCCCGCTCCGGCGCCGATTCCGACCACCGAAGTCTTGAGTGCGTTGCTCAACCAGGCCCGACGATCGGTTCCTGCGTTGGTCTTTTGCATGTTATTCCAGCCCCGGACATTGTACCGCGTGCAATTATTCCACTGGCGCCAGGTCAACCCCAACATGGACCGCATGATCGCGGCCCCCGAGAATAACGCCGCGAACCGGGCTGACGTCGCCATAATCGCGGCCCCACGCCAGCGTGACGTGGCTTTGGGACGGAACCACATTATTGGTTGGATCTACATCCAGCCAGCCCGCGCCCGGGCAAAAGACCGAAACCCAAGCGTGCGACGCGTCGGCCCCTACTAAACGCGGCTTGCCGGGAGGCGGATAGGTGCGCAAATAACCGCTGACGTATCGCGCCGGAAGCTGCAGCGACCGCAAGCACGCGATTTGTAGCTGCGCGAAATCCTGGCAGACTCCTCTGCGTTTGCGGAGCACTTCTTCCGGCGGCGTTCTTACGTTGGTGGCTTCGTGATCGAAGTGAAACTCGCGATGGATGCGCGCGGTGAGGTCCAAAACGGCTTCGGCAAGCGGCCGGCCGCTTGGAAAAGAAGGCGCGGCATAGATGGCGAACTCATGGCTTGGCCGGATCCGCGTTGATTCAAAAACGAACTGGTACGCTTCGATGGTGACAGGATCGTGTTCCTTACGGAGCACGGCTGCAACTTCCTCCCACGGCATGGAGCGGTCGGGCCAAGGGGCGGCTTCGCCGTCCAGCTCCAATACACTACTGGCGTTGATCTCGAGAATGTCATGCGGCTCTTCAATGGTGAACAGAGTAATTCGATTTCCAAAAAAATCGTCCCGCTCGCTTAGTGTGGCCGGCGCGGGTTGAATGCGTAAATCGTGTGAGAGGCAGCGATGATGTGGCCGCGATCGAGGCGTAAGATGCACGGCATGATTTCCGAAAGAAACCGGCTGTTTGTACTTATAAGTTGTGACGTGCTGCACGCGGTAGATCATAGATCGATCTGTATCGGCAGCGTGCGGGCATGGCCGAAGTAAGTATTGGAAACATTGTCGGCCCAGGAGGGCAGCAATTCTTCAATGAAACCAAGGGCCTGATCCAGTTTCAACTGCGTTTTTGAGTCGCCCTGCGACTGATTCGATTGACTCGAGGCCTCCAGCGGGTAACTTACATTTCGAAGATCGAGACTGCGCAGTAGATCCAGGGAATGCCGGATGGCGCTCAGATCCTCGGGAGCGTAGCGCGGCAGTTTCCCGTATAAATCCGCCAGATGGCTCAACTGAAATTCGAGCGACCGGGGATTGGTGCCGTCCGCCATCAACGTATCCAACACCGCTACGGGCTGCAGCGTGGTGTAGTAGCGCGAACGGTAAGTCATGGAGCTGTCGGCAACCTCGAGCAGATATTCCAATAGCGGCCAACTGTCGGTAGTGAACGGGGCAGTGATCATGCGAAGCTCAGCCACCGAATACATGGCGCGTTCAAGACGCCGCCCGATGCCTAGAAAGAGCCAGCCCGGTCCGCGCGTAATGTTTTCGCGCTCCATTCCCGAGATTGCCGAAAGCAACTCCAGACAGCCGCTCAACACGGCCGTATGCTCGGCAAACAACATATATTCTTCCGTTCGCGCAGATTCCGATGCCTGAGTAATCAGGCGCGAAAAGTCGGCAGAGAGCCGGTCACGAACATTTCCGCCGACACGCTGCAGTTCGGCCAGAGTGGACACCAGACTATCCGCGCGCTTTAGATCGGACATTACCGAGATCAGCTCGTCTTCCAGTTCGCGCGCCGTTGGCCTGCGATCCTCCGGCAGGATCGAAGCCTTGGAATGGAGACATTCGTGCAGCCGAAGCAGACAGGTAAGTTCCGGTCCGTTTGACCGGCGCACGCGGGACAGCATGCAGCGCAGCAGCCGGGCGATGCACTCGGCGCGCTCGGCATAGCGGCCCAGCCAGAATAAATTATCCGCCACCCGGCTTGGCAGATCGGTGGGCGTGCGATGTAATTCCACCGGCTGGCTGCGAGGGCGCAGCATGCTGTAGGTGTCTACCGGCTGATCCCATAAGATCCAGGCATCCTTGCTGTGGCCGCCGCGCTGCATGGAAACCACGGACCCTTCGGCGCCCGCCACGCGCACCAGACCGCCGGGCATGGCTATCCAACCCGACGCCGTGTTCAGCACATAGGTGCGCAATACAAGACTGCGCGAATAAAGCCGGCCGCGATCCCAAATCGGCGCGGTGGACAGCGCCACCTGCTCCTGCGCCACATACTCCCAGGGACGCGCGCGTACACGGTCGATAATTTTCTGCTTCTCCGCTTTTGCAAGCTCCGCGCCAAAGATGGGCTCCATCGCGCGGGCTGGAAACGCGGGCTTCACCACCACCTGGTTCAGATGCTCCAGCACCCATTTGAGCGCGGGTTCCTGGCCGCACCACCAAGTTGCAACGGAGGGTAATTTCAACGGCTCGCCCAGAAGCTTGATGGACAAGCCGGGCAGAAACGGCATGATGGCGGCGGTTTCAATTACACCGCTTCCGAGTGAGTTTGCAATCGCGACGTTGCCGGCTACGATAGCATCCACCAGGCCGGCGACGCCCAAAAATGAATCGCCCCGCAGCTCCAAGGGATCGCAGAAGCCGCCATCCACGCGGCGCAAAATCACATCCACGCGCAGCAATCCTTCCACTGTTTTGAGAAAGACTTTGCGGTCTCGAACGGTCAGGTCCGCGCCTTCCACCAGCGGAAAACCCAGGTAGCGCGCCAAGTAGGAATGTTCGAAATACGTTTCGTTGTACGGTCCGGGCGTCAACAGTACGATATGTGGATTATCCGAACGCGCCAGGTTCATCAGCGAATCGCGGCGCGCGCGGAAGAACGGCGCCAGGCGTCGAACGTTGGATTCCGCAAAGACGTCGGGCAGAACGTCTGAAACGATAGTGCGATTCTCGAGCGCGTAGCCGGTTCCGGACGGGGCCTGCGTTCTATCCGCCAACACCCACCATTGCCCATCCGGCGAGCGCGCCAGATCGACGGCGACCAATTGCAGCGTGGAACGCGGGTCAACGGGGATGCCCACCAGGGGCCTGAGAAACGAGGGGTTGGCAAACAGAAGAGCAGCGGGCAAATCTCCGTTTGCGATCAGGCGTCGCGGGCCGTAGATATCTTCGAGCAGAGTTTTCAACAGCTGCGCGCGCTGTATGATGCCGGCCTCGATGTAACGCCATTCGCTGGCTGGAATGAGAAACGGTACCGGATCGAGAGCCCAGGGACGATTGGCGCCCTGCGGATCGGTGTAGATGTTATAGGTGACGCCGTTTTCCCGAATGCGCCGTTCGGCCCGCTGCCAGCGGCGCGCTAGTTCATCGGAATCGATGGCCTGCAGCGACTGAAGAAACGGAGCCCAGTGCGCCCGTGGCGTTACACCGTCGCTTGCCAGTTCGTTATACACCGACGAATCGGCTAAGGGGATTTGCAACAGGTCCACGATCATTGGTGGCCAAACCGAACGAGGATTCGTCCCCTACGTTGGATTCCTCCAGCGTAGATCGAGCGTAAGCGGAAAGTCGGGATTGGTTTCCTGGGGCGGCAAACTCATTGGACCTGGTGTGTGACCCATGGCGCGGAACCTGGACAGCCTGCGACTCTCGGCCTCATTGGCGTTGACGGGAAACTGCTCGTTGCTACGGCCGCCTGGATGAGCCACGTAATAAGTGCATCCGCCGACTGCGCTCTCAGACCATGTATCCAAAATATCAAACACCAGCGGGGTGTGGACCGGGATGGTGGGGTGCAGGCAGGAGGGCGGCTGCCAGGCGCGATAGCGAACGCCCGCTACAAATTCGCCGCGCGTGCCGGTGGGATGCAGCGGCACCTGGCGGCCATTGCACAGCACGGCGTATCGCGAGTCAATCAAGCCTGACACTTTCACCTGCATCCGTTCCACTGACGAATCGACGTTGCGCACCGTGGCGCTGCCGGAAGTCTCTTCGCCCAAAACGTTCCAGGGCTCGAGCGCATGGCGCAGTTCCAAATGAACGCCTCGGCTGGTGATGCTGCCAATGGTAGGAAAGCGGAATTCGAAGTGTGCCGCAAACCATTCCCGCTCAAATGGATAGCCCGCCGCGCGCAGATGGTCCAGCACGTCGTCGAAATCCAGCTCCACGAAATGCGGAAGCATGAAGCGATCGTGCAGACTGGTGCCCCACTTCATGAGTTTCTGCTTCCAGGGTTGCCGCCAGAATGTAGCGAGCAGAGCGCGAACCAGGAGTTGCTGTGTGAGGCTCATCCGGCTATGCGGAGGCATCTCGAATCCGCGCATCTCTACGAGGCCAAGCCGCAACGACGACGTATCCGCTGGATAGAGTTTGTCGATACATAACTCGGTTCGATGGGTGTTACCAGTCATGTCCGCCAGCAAGTGGCGGAATATGCGATCCACCAGCCAGGGCGGAACGATCGGCCCGCCGGCCGGGGGAACCTGATCCAAGGCGATCTGCAGTTCGTATAGCGCGTCTGTGCGGGCTTCATCGATGCGCGGATGCTGGCTGGTGGGTCCGATGAACAATCCCGAGAATAGATACGAAAGAGAGGGGTGATTCTGCCAGTATCCGATCATGCTAGCGAGCATATCCGGACGGCGCAGGAACGGACTATCTTCGGGTGTGGGTCCGCCCACCA
The DNA here is from genome assembly GCA_003132905.1 of Bryobacterales bacterium. Next base: position 54,522 of record PKZC01000063.1, read on the forward strand.
CGATATGATTGCCGCCTCCGGTGCCCGCGTGCCGGCCATCCAACATGAATTTTTCGGTGCCCAGGCGGCTGAGGCGGGCGAGATCATAGAGGACCGTAGTGTTCGTAACCAGTTCATCCCAAGACCGCGCCGGTTGTACGTTGACTTCGATTACGCCTGGGTCGGGCGTAACCTTCAAAACTGAAAGCCGGGGGTCGAATGGGGGTGTGTAGCCCTCGATGGCCACGGGCATTTTCAGGTGTGCCGCTGTGTCCTCGATCGCCGCGACCAGAGCCAGGTAGTCTGACACGTACTCGACCGGCGGCATGAATACGAATAGCTTTCCCTCGCGAGCCTGAACGCAGAGCGCGGGACGCAACACTGGCTTGGCGGATTCCCCTTTTTCGGGCGGCTTCGCTTTATCGGCTTCCGGTACTGGTGCGTCCTCGGTTGGCGGCGTATCGAAAAGAAAACGCTTGCGTTCGGGCTTGGATGGAAGATCCTCGCGGACACCGAATGGATCGGGATCGAAGTCCCATAGCGCATCTTCGGGCTTCGTCCAGGGCAGTGAACTAAGCGGCAGACGATAGCCCATGGCGGAATCGCCAGGAACCAAAAACATTTGGGGGGTCGGCAAGAACCAAGGCTGGCTGGTCCAGCGGGGCATTCCCGCTCTGGTAGGTACCCGGCGCAGCGGCAAAACGAAGCCAATGATCTCTCCCAATCCCTGCTCAAACACGCGCGCGAGTTCGGCTCGCTCGATCGGTGATGCAAGCTTGGAATCGAGCGGGTCGACGTTGACCGGTAGGCGCCCTTCCTTCCACAGATAGTAAAAGACGTCCTCGTACGCCGTCATAATAAACGACGAACTTACCTGAAGCCGGTGAGTGAGGGTTTCCATGAAGCGGCGAGCATCGGCCGCCTGATAGCCGTAATTGGCCGTCTCATCGGCGATGAGCTTGGGATCTTCCCAAATGGGCACGCCGTCTTTGCGCCAATAACAACCGAGCGCCCAGCGCGGCAGCGGCTCACCGGGGTACCATTTTCCCTGCCCAAAATGCAGCAGAGCATTGCGGGCAAAGCGGTCGCGCAATTTCAAAAGCAGATCGACCGCAAGTTTTCGCTTCTCGGGGCCAAGCGCGCTGGAAGTCCATTCCGGACCGTCGGGATCGTCGACCGACACAAAAGTTGGTTCGCCGCCCATGGTGAGCCGGACGTCTTGCACGACTAAATCCGACTCCACCTTTTGGCCCAGAGCCTGGATCTGATCCCATCGATCCTCTGTATAGGGCTTGGTGACCCGCGGCGCTTCGAAAATACGCCGCAGCGTCATTTCGTGGCTGAATTCGGTATTACAGGAGTCGAGCACGCCCGAAATAGGGGCGGCGCTGCTCGCATCCGGAGTGCAGGCGAGGGGAATATGTCCTTCACCGGCGAGAATGCCAGAGGTGGGATCGAGACCGATCCACCCGGCGCCGGGAAGGTAAACCTCTGTCCAGGCGTGCAGATCCGTGAAATCGGCAGTCGGACCCGATGGTCCTTCGAGCGGCTTCACATCGGCGGTTAGCTGGATCAGGTATCCGGAGGCGAAGCGGGCCGCCAAGCCCAGGTGGCGCAGCACCTGAACCAATAGCCAAGCCGAATCACGGCACGATCCTGTGCGCGCGGTGAGCGTATATTCGCAGGACTGCACACCCGGATCCATCCGGATGACATAGCCAATCTCACGGCAGACCCGCTGATTGAGCCCCACCAGGAAATCGATGGTGCGGACGCTGGTCTTCGGAACCGTACGCAGAAACTCACTCAATTCCGGGCCGGGAGGCTCAGTTTCCAAGAAAGGCCGAAGCTCGCGCGCCGTGGCTTCGTCATAACAAAACGGGTAGTTCTCGGCCCAGGGCTCCAGGAAGAAATCGAAAGGATTGAAGACCGCGAGCGCGGCCACCAGATCCACTTCCACGGAAAATTCGGTGGTGGGCTCCGGGAAAATCAGGCGCGCCAGGTAATTGGCCTGTGGATCTTGCTGCCAATTCAGGAAGTGATTTGCGGGATGGACCTTGAGCGAATAAGAAAGAATGGGCGTGCGGCAGTGCGGCGCAGGTCGAAGCCGCAGGATTTGCGGCCCGAGATTGATCCTGCGGTCATATCGGTAACGTGTCTTGTGATTCAGTGCTACGTGAATGGCCATCAGCGCTAAATTCGATCTGGCTCAGACGAGGAGGGGACAGATAGCGTAGTTTAGCATGCCCGCCCTACTCAGCGGCCTTTCAGCACGTCTTCTATTGGCCGTCCGCCATCACGACGCTGATGCCGGCTGCGGATTTTTCATTAGCGGGCAATCGGCATTCTCTTGCACTTCGGCGTTCTCTTGCACCTCATCGGTGACCACGGTGAACTTCTTCAGCCACGAACTTCCGAACGAAGTGGTGATCGCAACGTCGGCGGCATCGCGGCCCGTCGCCATGAGTACCCGGCCGATACGGGGATGATTGTGGCGCGCGTCGAAAGTCCACCATTTGCCACCCAGGTAAGCCTCAAACCAGGCGCTGAAGTCCATCGGAGAGGGCGACACGGGGACACCGATATCGCCAAGATAACCGGTGGCATACCGAGCGGGGATGTGCATGGCGCGGCACAGCGTGATGGCCAGATGCTGGAAGTCGCGGCAGACGCCCTGCCGTTCCACGGAAACGTCCAGCGCCGTCTTCGTGGGCCGAGCGAACTGGTAGCCAAACGTCACGTTGCTATGCACCCACTCACAGATGGCCCGAACGGTTGGCCAGCCCGGCGCGGCGTTGCCGAACAATTGCCAAGCGAGATCGGACAAGCGATCTACTTCGCAGTATCTGCTGGCAAGCAAAAATTGCATTGTGTCGGTAGGAAGGCGCTCCACGGGGATCTGCTCGGCGCTGAAATCCGTGGGATCGGGCTTACCGCTATCGCGAATGAGACATGAGTTCCAAAGTCGCAGCGTGCCCTGCGGCGCGCGGACCCGGGTGCAACGGTTGCCGAAGGTATCCATGTATTCGTCGCGCATGACGCCTTCGGAAAGCAAAAGCTCATCCGGTTCAATCAGATCAGACCAGCGCGACGGATGAACGTTGAGGACGGCCACCACAGTCATGGGGCGGGAAAGTTCGAGTTCGATATCGTAGCCAAGACGGATTAACATAGGACGTTTAAGAAATCCCGTTTAGATAGATGCGCGACGGGGAGCGATGTAACGCCAGCGGACGTGGGAAGCGATTACTCGCAGATTACCGCAAGTAATGGGCCACAGCCAAGATGAGTTCCGGAAGTTATGATGCGAGACATTTGGTCGGCGGGGAGATTCGAACTCCGGACGTCCTGGTCCAGAATCGAGAACTTGCGGATAATCCACAGCTTAGCCGTAGTCAGACCACGCGCTTGCCTGAGTTGACGCATCACTAACGGTCCGCACAATTTCCACATTCGGTCCCGGCGCGATCCCTGTCGGTATCTGAACGTTGATCTTCTGCAGGCCGATCGTTTCGCCCGGTCTCGTCGACATCTCTGGTGCAAGCTCAAGCCACCGATGAGATCGGTCGGCTCCGCGTCGTTGAGTGATTGCAAATGGAGTCAGGCTGCGAGTGCAGCGTTCCTAAGCTCGGCATCGTCGTTTTGCCCATCTCAGATGTCTTCCGCGCAGTTCGAGGCTAAGGCCTGGAGCAATCCGTAAGGCGTTCATACAATGGCTGCGAGGCGCCGAAACGGAACTGGACCGCACCATCATTGAGGCCATTAAAGATCCGCTGGTCCACCTGGTTCGAAACTCCTGCGACCACGGCATCGAGGAGCCCGCGGCCCGCGCTCGCGCAGGCAAGCCTCCAGAGGGCCGGCTGACTCTTCGCGCCTATCACGAAGGCGGCCAGGTCAACATCGAAATCGGCGATGACGGCGGCGGGATCGACGTCGCGCGAGTTAAGCAAAAGGCGATCGAGAAAGGGCTCCTGCGTCCCGAACAAGTCGAAAAGCTGAGCGATCGCGAGGTGCTGCACCTGATTTTCAAACCGGGGCTCTCGACCGCCGAAACCGTGACCAACCTATCGGGCCGCGGGGTGGGCATGGACGTCGTGAAATCCCACATTGAGAAGATCGGTGGTGTGGTCGACGTGTTCAGTCGGCCCGGCGAAGGCACCACCGTCAAGATCAAGATTCCGCTGACGCTCGCCATCATACCGGGCCTAGTAATCACGAGCGGCGGCGAACGGTTCGTGATTCCCCAGGTCGGCCTGCTCGAGCTCCTTCGCCTGGAAGGGGATTCGTCGGATAAACGCATCGAGTATGTGCAGGGTACGCCGGTATATCGCCGGCGCGGAAGCCTCTTACCCATTGCCTACCTCAATCAAGTGCTGGGGCTGAAACCGGCCGGCCAAGCCGAGGCGGTCAGCATCGTAGTCCTGCAAGCGGAAGACCGGCAATTCGGCCTGGTTGTCGACGGTATCAACGACACTCAGGAAATTGTGGTCAAGCCTTTAGGCAAGCAGTTGAAGGGACTCTCCTTCTACGCCGGTGCGACGATCATGGGCGATGGCCGCGTGGCCCTGATCCTCGATGTGCTCGGTATTGGCCAGCGCTCCGGGGTGTTGGGAGAAGGTCAGGAGCAGGCGCGGGCGGCGGGCGAACAGAAGACGCGATCGGAGACCGAGCTTCAAAGGCTGCTCCTTTTCCGGACCGGTTCCTTCGAGCGGCTGGCCGTTCCGTTATCTCTGGTGGCCAGGCTCGAGGAGTTCCCGCAATCGGCCATCGAGCATGCGGGCGGGGGGCAGGTGGTCCAATACCGCAATCGGATCCTCCCGCTGGTCTCATTGCGGGCCGTTCTCGAACCGGGCGCGCCGGACCCGGAGCAGGCGCCCGATCCCGTGCAGGTGGTTGTTTTCAACGATGGCGACCACAAGTGTGGGTATTGTAGTCGACCAGATCCTGGATGTGGCCGAAGAGGCGGTGACCGTGCGGAAGAAGTCCAACCGCAAAGGTCTCCTCGGCGAGGCCGTGGTGGGCAAGCGAGTCACGGATTTCATGGATCTCAACTATGTGATTCACTCGACCACTGAGAATTGGTTTCAGGGAACGGGACGCGCGAACAACAAGAGCATTCTGGTCGCCGAAGCCTCGGCGTTTTCCCGCAGCCTGATCCGGAGCGGCCTGGACATGGCCGGTTACCACGTCTTTGAAGCTGCAAATTTGGGGGAAGCGGTTCGAGTCTTGGAGCAGAACCCAGTGGACGTGGTGGTTGCGGCGCTGGATCTTCCGCCCGGAGGAACCTCCGCCCTGCTAGCGGCTATGCGCCGGCGGCCGGAGTGGGAGAAAATTCCGGTCCTGGCACTGGTCGATTCGGCCGAAGAAGTTCAGGCAACAGACTTTCCGAAACGCGGGCTCCAGGACTGCCAGGCGAAATTCGACGGAGCCGCCATGCTCGAATCCGTGGCCCGGCTGGCTTCCGCGCTGGCGTCCACGGAGGCTGAGCCGGTTTATGCGGGACCGGAGAAATAACTTATGACAACAGACATGCCGCTCAAATCCGAAATCGCGCGAACCAGCACGCAGTTCGCCACCTTCTTCGTCGCCGACCTGTTTTTTGGCGTGGACGTTCTACGCGTGCAGGAAGTGTTGAGCTTTCAGCAGATGACCGGCGTGCCCCGCGCCCCAGAGGTGGTGGAGGGCCTGATCAATTTGCGCGGCCAGATCGTGATCGCCATTGACATGCGGCGCAGGCTGGGGCTGCCGCCACGCGCAGGCGACGCGCCGCCGATGAATATGGTAGTCCGCACCGCGGACAGCGCGGTCAGCCTGCTGGTCGACGGGATTGGCGACGTACTCGACGTGGATCCGGGCACGTACGAACGGCCTCCGGAAACCTCGACGCGGCCGCGCGAGATCTGATTCGCGGCGTTTACAAGTTCGAAGACCGCTTGCTACTGGTTCTCGATGCGGAGCGCACCGTGGATCTGGCGGGCGCAAAAGCGGCATAACTCAGGGCAGGCGTGTAAACGAACGTGCTGTTGCCGCAGCGAGAGGGTGAGGGAACCCCCAGCGCCGTACTCGGGTTGATCTTAATCGAAATTCAAAAGGAGAAAGAAAATGGAAAAACGATCCAACACCGGCCAGCGAGTTCTGTCCGGCCGAAATCCGTCCAAAGGCGCCGCAGTCCTGGACCGTCCAATAGATGAGCGGACCAAGCAAGTGAACGATTTGCTTCAGGAGGAAATACTCCGGCTCGTGGACGCATCGCGCGAAGGCCGGCTGAGCGAGCGTGGAAGGGTGGAACGGTTCGAAGGGAGCGACCGCAAACTAATTGAGGGCGTCAACCAGATGCTCGATGCGATCCTGCTGCCGATCGGCGAAGGCAATCGTATCCTGGCGCAGATCAGCACGGGAAAGATCGACGAGCAGATCGTGCAAACCTACAAAGGCGACCACGAAAAGATGAAGCTGGCGGTTAACAACGTCGCGGTGGTGCTGCAAGCGCTTCAGAAGGAATTGGGCCGGCTGACCGAGGCATCGCGCGAAGGCTTGCTGAACGAGCGCGGCAAAGCGGAGCAGTTTCAGGGCGCGTACGCGGGCATCGTAAAGGGCGTCAACGAAATGCTGGACGCCATCCTGCTACCGATTGGGGAAGGCAACCGCATTCTGGCCCAAATCTCCAACGGCAAAATCGATGAGCAGATCGCGCAAACCTACAAAGGCGACCACGAAAAGATGAAGCTGGCGGTTAACAACGTCGCCATGGTGCTGCAAGCGCTTCAGAAAGAGTTAGGAAAGCTAACCGAGGCATCGCGCGAAGGCCTGCTGACCGAGCGCGGCAAACCGGAGCAATTTCAGGGCGTGTACGCGGGCATCGTAAAGGGCGTCAACGAAATGCTGGACGCCATCCTGCTGCCGATTGGGGAAGGCAACCGCATTCTGGCACTGGTCTGGGGAGGCAACCTTCGCGAGAAGGTGGAGATCGCCTGCAAAGGCGACCACGAGAAGATGAAACTGGCCGTAAACGGCGTTCATGACTGGCTCAGCGATCTCATTGCCTACGTCACGAAGATCGCCAACGGCGATATGACAGCATCGGCCGCCAAAGCCTCCGATAAGGACCAGATTCACGAGTGGCTGGTGCTGTTGAAAAATAGCATTAACGCGCTCGTGGTCGACACCGGCCTGCTGGCCCAGGCGGCCGCGGATGGCCGGGTGGGCGTACGGGCCGACGGCGCGAAACACCAGGGTGCTTACCGTGCCATCGTCGAGGGCGTCAACTAGACACTCGAGGCGGTAGTCCAGCCATTGAAGGTCACGGCCCAAAACGCGACGGCGCTGGCCGCCGCCTCCGAAGAGCTAACCGCAGTTAGCCAGCAGATGGCGGGCAATGCCGAGGAGACCGCGACGCAGGCCAATGTTGTGTCGGCGGCAAGCGAAGAGGTCTCAAAGAACGTGGCCTCGGTCGCATCCGCCTCCGAGGAGATGCAGGCCTCGATCCGGGAGATCGCCAAGAACGTGAACGAGTCGGCCCGGGTAGCTAAGAATGCCGTCAGCGCGGCGCACTTGACCAATGAAACGGTGAAAAAGTTGGGCGAGTCCAGCCAGGAGATTGGCAATGTGGTCAAGGTGATTACTTCGATCGCGCAGCAGACCAACCTGCTGGCGCTGAACGCAACCATCGAGGCGGCCCGCGCGGGTGAAGCAGGCAAGGGCTTTGCGGTGGTGGCGAACGAGGTGAAGGAACTCGCCAAGCAGACTGCCAAGGCCACCGAGGAGATCGGCCAGAAGATCGAGGCCATTCAGGGAGACGCCAAAGGGGCCGTCAAGGCGATTGAAGAGATCGGCACCATCATCAACCAGATCAACGACATCTCCAACAGCATCGCCTCGGCGGTCGAGGAACAGACCGTCACTACCAACGAAATCGGCCGCAGCGTGACCGAAGCTTCGCAGGGGGTCAATGACATCGCTAAGAACATCGGCGGAGTGGCCGTCGCCGCGAAGAATACTACCCAAGGCGCCAACGATACGCAGAAGGCATCGCAGGAGTTGAGCCAGATGGCGGCCCGCCTCCAAGCAGTCGTTTCCAAGTTCACGTTCTGACCGGACCGACTGTTCGCCCGGCGGCAGCTGCCAACCATCCGCCGGGCCCCATGAAGGAGGAAAGCCGATGAGCAAAGCATTAGTTGTGGACGATTCAAGAGCAGTTCGAATGATCCTCTCCAAGATCTTAAAGGAACTGGGCTATGAAGTCCGCGAGGCCGCGAATGGCAGGGAGGCACTGGCCGTAATGGAAGTCGAGAAAACGGCGGTGACGCTGGTTCTGGCGGACTGGAACATGCCTGAGATCAACGGTCTGGATCTGCTGAAGCGGCTGCGCCAGAAACCCGAACTCGCCTCGTTGGTGGTGATTATGGTCACCACGGAAGCCGATCTGGATCAGATGGTGACAGCCCTCGAAGCGGGTGCCAACGAGTACGTGATGAAGCCCTTCACCAAAGACATCCTCGTCGAGAAACTCGAACTCGTGGGAATCCATCCTGAGTATCAGTAAATGGCCGCGCTGAACAAGCGGTTGCTCCACCCAGGGGAACGGATACGCGTGCTCGTGGTGGACGATTCGGTGGTTATCCGCCGCCTGGTCACTCATGCCCTGGAGGAGGATCCTGAACTCGAGGTGGTGGGGGCGGCGGCAAACGGCTTAATCGCACTCCAACGGATCCCACAGTTGAGCCCTGAAGTCCTCACGCTGGACATCGAGATGCCGGAGATGGATGGTCTCGAGACGCTGCGTCGGGTTCGGCGCGAGTTTGCCCACTTGCGGGTCATCATGTTCAGTACTCTGACGGAGCGCGGCGCGGCGATTACTTTGGAGGCCTTGACGCTGGGGGCTGACGACTACGTAGCAAAAGCCTCGAACGCGGGTTCGCTCGATCGTTCGATGGCCCGCTTACGGGAAGATCTTATCCCGAAGATCAAACAATTCTTCCACCAGCCGGGACAAACCCCCGTCGTGGCTCGGCTTGTACCGGCGTACGTCCCTACGCGCTTATCGAACCTAAAGGTGCGGGCCCCAAGTAGTTGTGATCGGCGTGTCCACGGGAGGGCCGAACGCACTGGGCGCGATTCTGCCGGCCCTGCCCGCCTGGTTCCCATTGCCAATCCTTCTGGTGCAGCACATGCCACCTTTATTTACCCGTTTTCTTGCCGAGCGGCTCAACTCCACCTGCCGGCTGCCCGTCGCCGAGGCGGCCCAGGACGACGCCGTCGAGCCGGGCAAGATCCTGATTGCGCCCGGAGATTTCCATTTGAAGGTCGCCACGAGCGGCCATAAAGTGCGAGTGTGTCTCGATCAGGCGCCGCAGCAGAATTCCTGCCGTCCCGCCGTCGATGCGCTGTTCACTTCGATCGCTGAGGTGTATGGAGGCGCGGCAATCGCCATCATTCTGACCGGCATGGGGCAGGATGGCTTGCGGGGCGCGGAAATTCTAAAGGCGCGCGGGGCTAGCGTTATCGCGCAGGATGAGGCTTCGAGCGTCGTTTGGGGAATGCCCGGCGCCGTCGTGAAGGCAGGTGTCGCAGACCGCGTGCTGCCCCTCGACCAAGTGGTGCCGGAGGTTCTGCGCATTGCGGACGGTCCTAAGGAGCACTGAATGGCGATCGAAACCTCAATTGCGGAAATCAAACCCGAGAACTACAAGTTCCTTCAGGAGCAGGTATATTCGCTAGCGGGCATCGTCCTCGAACAGGACAAGCACTACCTGTTCGAAAGCCGTCTCGCGCCCATCGTCAGCCAACTCGGCCTCGGCTCGATCAACGATTTGTGCGCGCTCATTCAGGCCACCAGTGAGACCGCGGTCAGCCGCCAGGTGGTCGAAGCGATGACCACCAACGAAACCTACTTTTTTCGCGATCCCGCCCATTATGACGCGATCCGGACCGTCTTATTGCCCGGGCTGAAAGAGGAACGCCGCAGTACAAAAAAGATGCGGTTCTGGTCGGCTGCTTCATCCACCGGGCAAGAAGCCTACAGCCTGGCCATGCTGCTGCTCGAGAACGGGTTGATTGACTGGAACATTCAAATCCTGGGCACCGACTTTTCCTCGCTGGTGCTTGAACGCGCCCGTTCCGGCAAGTACCAGCAAATTGAGGTCAACCGGGGGCTGCCGGCCACCCTGCTGGTGAAGTATTTCCGCCGTTCCGGCGTGGACTGGCAGGTGAGTGAAGCGGTACGGAAGATGGCTAATTTTGAAACTATTGACCTGCGCGAGAGCATGCGCGCGCTGGGGCCCTTCGACCTGGTTTTTTGCCGCAACGTCATGATCTATTTCGACGCCGAAACAAAAAGTAAGATCCTGAAAGAACTTCACAGCACTTTATTTCGAGGCGGCTGGCTGCTGCTGGGCGGTGTCGAAACGGCGTTCGGCGTCGAGGAATGGTTTGAAAAAAAGATTGTAGGAACCGCAACCGTCTACGTCGCCCGCTAAAAGGACACCTATGCCAATCGAAGCGACTATCAACATACGGCCCAGCGAACTGGCGCAGATCGTGCAGTCCGTGTTCGAGACCATGCTGAGCCTCGAGGTCGGGGAATGCGAGACACCCTGGTTTCCGGAGGACAACCGCTTGACATCCGCCGTTCACCTTGCGGGCGATTGGAGCGGAGCGCTGCTTCTCGAGTGCAACCACAGCCAGGCCTGCCACTTCGCCGGACGCTACCTCTCCATCGAGACGCCAGCCTCGGTCGATGACGTGGTGCGCGACGTTCTGGGCGAACTGGCCAACATGATCGGAGGGAACATGAAATGCGCGATGATTCCGGGGATACATCTTTCCATGCCCAGTGTGGTCGACGGCAGTGAGTACCACCTGCGCGTCCGCGGAACCGAGGTCCGGGACCGCCTTTCCTTCCATTGCTCGGAGGGCTACTTTTGGGTCACTGTACTGGCCACCAAACCGTCAACGTGAAACAGATTTGGTCGGGGCGCGGAGATTCGAACTCCGGACCTCCTGGTCCCGAACCAGGCGCTCTACCAGGCTGAGCCACGCCCCGCGGTGAATACGAGCTTAGTGTAACACTTACGGTTTGGCGGCCGCGAGTTGGAAGTTCACAATCACGTGCTTGCGAGTGTCGTAGATGCTGATCTTCTTAACAGATGTGGAGATCTCGTTATGTTTCGCGAGCAACTCGTAGTTGATATCCATGGGAAGATCGCGGAATACGAACTTGCCATCTTCTTTCGTGGCAAAGTTCACGATGTTGGACGTCTTGGTGTCCTTCAATTGCACAATGGCGTCGGCTAGTGGATTGTCGGACGCGTCTTTGACGGTACCGTCGATGGTGCGGGTGTTGGATTCCTTCTGGTTCTTGACTCGGTCGTTTTGCAAGAAAACGTTGGGCTTCTGATCGGGCCCGTCCTGCGCGGTGGCAATGAAGGCCAGGAGAAGAACAGCTGATAAAATCTTGAAAAGATTCATGGCTCAGAACTTATTCAGCTCAGCGATGAGCGCCTTCATACCTTTCTTGCGATAGATTTGCGCCAGGCGCTGCTCTTCGTCAGAAGGCGCGATAACGCGCTGCAATTGCGGAGCATCCAAATCGGCGCGAGTGGGAATCCATAGCGAGCCATCGGCAAATTCGACGCTGCTCACAAATCCCGTCATACCCTCGATGCCCAGCGGCTGACCGCCCAGGTGCGGAAACTTCAGTGTAGTTTCCCCTAGGATCTGGCTTTTCTGGCCGGGCGCAAGATTCAACTCAGCAGGAACGGAGCCGGCCAGAAACTCGCGGCCGGAGCGATCCTGTAGGATCCAGCCGACTTCGAGGTAGCGGATGGCGCGTTCCGAGCGGTTCTTTACTTCCAGGCGGGGAGCACGCGCTTCATTGCCCGAAATGCGCGCCATGCCACCCATGGGTTCGATGGGCGAATCCGGCAGGCTCAAGAAGGCGAACTGTACCTGCTTCTCAGGCTCAAAGTTGGTGGCGCGCGCGCCACGAACCACTTCCACGTCCAGGCTGGGCCGATCGGCTTGATGAGTCAAGCTCTCGAGCATTTCCTGCCGCAACTTCTCTTGGCCGCCCGAGGCCAAAACGGACTTAAAATAGCGCCGGTCGCGCCGCGCTTCCCATTCCGAGAGCGTCAAAGTGCGGCGGGAACTCAGCTTGTCGGGGCCGTAGAAGCTCAAATCGTCGAACAGCACACCGTCCAGGCCAATCTGGACCGGAACGCCGGACGAGGCTTGCAAGGGCCGCAGCAAGCGCAAATCGATTCGAACGGGAAATGTTTCTTGAGGCCCGACATCCAGGCTGGTGACGGTCACCGAACCTTTGCCTCCGGGCGTTACGTCTTGCGCTGTGACCAGCAGCGTGATGCCGCGGATCTTACGCTGGCTGGAATTTCGCAATGACAGAGCAGCGTGGACATCCAGCAGCATGGCGCTGCCGCGCGGCATTTCATTGGACTCGCCATAGTCGGCCGAGAGCAGGACCACCGGCGAATCGGCAGGCAGATCGATTTTGGGAAGCGCGGCCGCGAACACGCCGTTGTAGGGAATGAGAAAAAGCGCGGACGCAATCAGCGCGCTACTGCTCCGCATAATACACCTTGTTGGTAGTCACTTGGCCCGTATCGGCATCTACGAAACGGACGCCCGCCGAGCCGTGCATACTCACCGAAACCGTGGCTCCATCCGAATGGGGAATCAGGGACATGGCGCGGCCGTTTTCGCGAACCTGGATGCTGGACGAAGACGCCTCTAAGATGACCTCTTCGGGGGAGCCGGCAGCGGCGGTAGCGGAATGCACCAAAGTTCCGAGGCGTTCGGTGCGAATGCGATTGAGGGACGTCAACAGATGCTCGGCTTGCTGCGGCGGAAGACTGGACCAAAATGCGATGGCGAAAATCACGGTGGCGCCAGCAATCACCATCCCGGCGTGCCAACCAAGGCGAGGCTTGGTGCGTAAGGGCTTGTCGAAGAGAGCGATGGCTTCACCGGCCGCCAGACCGACGCGGATGTTTCCGGTCATTTCGTCGGCGAGACGGTTCCAATTCAAAGCGTTGGGCAGTTCGGCCATCTCGCCAGCGAGTTCGCGAAGTTGGCCGGATGCGTCCCGCAGAGCTTGAACCTCTTGCCGGCATTGGGAGCAGTGCCGAACGTGCCGTGACACGCGCCAGCGTTCCCAGCGGCTGAGATCGCCGCCAGAAAACAGAGCGAGTTGTGCGGGGCCAGGGTGAATCACGACAGTTTCCTTGGATTGGACGCGCGACGGCTGCGCTGCATGTAGCGCTTCATCTTAATGCGAGCATTGGCGATATGCGATCGCACCGTGGCCTTGGAACAGCCCATTTGCTCTGCCACCAGTTCGGCGGGCAAATCTTCGACATCGCGGAGCAGCAGAGCGGTTCGTTCCCGTTCGGTGAGCACTGCCAAGCCGTCTTCCAGATAGGCGCGATGCTCTGAGCGCAGGACAGCCTGTTCGGGGCTGGGCGAAGGCTCACTAAGGGGTTCCACTAAGCTATCGATTTCGCAGAAGTTGACCTTGCCGTTACGCCGCAGAAAATCGATGGCTGTGTTGCTGGCGATGCGGGAGAGCCAGTGCGCCGCCTTGTCCAACTCTTTGAGCTGATCCTGACGCTGCAGGGCCTTAATGAAGGCTTCCTGGGTGAGGTCCTGCGCATCGTCGACATTTCGGACAATCCGGTAAATGAGCAGGAACACTCGCCGTAAGTTGTCGGTAATAAAGCGATTTTGAAGTTCCTGGGCAGCGAGCTGGGATGCGTCGAGGGCGGCGGGCGGTACGCGGTCGCTCATGGATGCCTCATTCCCGATGAATGCCTCATCCCTGATGAATCCCGCGATAGTGCCAAGTGCGGACGCCATGCCTATAACAGGCTGACGTGAGAACAACCCAAACGTGCAAGGTTATTCGGGGCACTGGGAACTGATCGGCTCCTTCCTAATAATTGTATACGGGGAGGGGACGGGGAAGGATACAGAATTCAGAAGTCAGAAGTCAGAATTCGCTTCCCACTAGCCTGGTGAAGGCATCGGGTGGGAGGTCGGTTAGGGAGGAAACGGCCAAGTTGGCCGCTAGAGGCGTTCCAGCGCGGCGGACTCCGATACTGGGCATTCCGGCGCGGCGGGCGGCCTCGATGCCGGCCGGGGCGTCTTCGACGACGATGGACTGGGCGGGCGTGGAGCCCAAGCGCTCGGCGGCGGCGAGGAAGACCTGCGGATTGGGCTTGCCGAGAGTGACATCTTCGGCGGAGATGATGGCCTGGAAACAGGATGCTAGTCCGATGACCGCTAGAACGACATCGACATTCTCGCGAGGGGCCGAAGATGCGATGGCTTGCAGCCAGCCATCGAGGGCGAGGCGCTCGGTCCAATGACGCGCGCCGGGTAAGGGTTCGAGGCCGCCTTCGCGGACCAAGCGACGATAAAGCTGCTCCTTGGCGCGGGCGATTTTATCGATGCGTTCCGGCGTCGCGGCAGGAATCCACTGCGGAACAATCGAGTCGTTACGAAGCCCGAAGGTCTTCAGGAATTCGGGGTGGGTGAGCGTCACGCCTTCGGCGGCCATGGTGTCGCGCCAGGCGATCCAGTGATATTGCTCGGAATCGACCAGCGTGCCGTCCAGATCCCAGAGGACGGATTTAGGCATGCGGATGTTCAAGAAGCATTCAGGTTTAGAATACCCTGGCGCGAGCCGGGTGGACGCGTGGGGTAAGAACCTGGGCACTCCGGGTCAACAGGAAGGCCGGAACTTGGCATTCGACTTGGTAGAATTAGCGTCTCGGATGCCCACGATCAGCGCCTTCTATGGGATCTTGATCCGGATGTTTTTCAACGATCATGCCCCGCCGCATTTTCACGCGCGATATGGCGAGTTTGAAGCCACAGTCGACCTGGGAACCCTAGAGGTGATAGACGGCGAACTGCCTGGACGGGCTTTGAGCCTGGTCCAGGAATGGGGGATGATACATAAAGAGGAGTTGCTGGAAGACTGGCGTCTCTGCCGCGAGAACTCTCAGCCGGCAAAGATTGACCCGTTGCCATAAAGGAGGGCTTGTTTTTCATGTATTGGGACGTAGTTGAAGTTAAGCCCGAACCCAACTACCGTCTCTTTGTTCGTTTCAAAGACGGTTTAGCGGGGCGTGTGCAGTTGCGTCGCGAGGAGCTGACGGGAGCGCTTGCTCCCCTCTTGGATGTGAACTTTTTTGAGCAAGTCTTTATCGATTGCGGGGCGGTCGCGTGGCCGGGCGATATCGATCTGGCACCGGACGCAATGTATCGCCAGGTCGCAGGCCACGGTCGTATTCATATTAAGGTGCAGCAGCCTGCAGAGATGACGACAGATATCTATCCCGCAGGCAAAAGATCTACTAAGTGATCGTTTCCATCGGGAGCGTATTTTCGTGACTTTGAAGATCACTAGCAGGATCGAAATTTTGCCACTTATGTTTAGCGATCTTCGACCTGTCGCCGGGACTCCGCATTGATAGAATAAAAAGCTCCGAGGGCCGATGGTTTCGCATCTGTGCGCGAGATTCGCCTTGCTTTGGTTGAGCCTTGGCGGCGTTCTGCTGCGGGCCGCTGACGTGCCGGCGTTATTGGAACACGACATCGTGAACGCGGCTGACCATGCTAGTGGCGCGGTGGCGCCGGGAGAAATCGTGGTGTTGTTTCCCTCCAACGCGGGGCCCGCAGTGATGGTGGGAGCTACCCCGGGGCCAGACGGGAAAGTGCCGACGCTGCTGGGCAAAACCCGGGTCCTATTTGACGGCANNGCAAAAGGGCAACTGGGAGCGGTGGTCCCCTACGAGGTGGCGAACAGGAAGGCCACGGAGGTTGTGGTGGAGTACCAAGGCGTGCGCTCATCCTCGGTAACGCTGCCGGTGGCAGATAGCGCGCCTGGGGTGTTCACGCTGGATTTGTCGGGGACGGGACAGGCCGCAATACTGAATGACACAGGGTGTTGCAACTCATCCCGCAATCCCGCGATACGCGGTACGGAAGTATCCCTCTATGCCACGGGCGAAGGTGAGACGAGTCCGCGCGGAATTAGCGGAAATGTCTCCACTTATTCCAGAATTGCCGATTATCCAGTGCCGCGTTTGCCAGTACAGGTAACGATTGGCGGAGAACCGGCGAAGATCCTCTATGCGGGCGACGCTCCGCACGCCGTTGCGGGCTTGTTGCAGGTGAACTTTCGCGTACCCGCACATGCGCCGATTGGTAACGCAGTTCCGTTGGTGTTGACGGTAGGAAACTCGCGGAGCGCGGACGGAATCACCACGGCCGTGCGGTCTTCTGTTCAACAAATTCTGTTGATTGACGAGAAGGCCGCCGTTCAGCGTCGACTAGGGAAATTGCTGGCGAGCGCCGGCTACGAGGTGTTCACGGCTGGAAGCGGCGCGGAAGCGCTGCCGGTTGCGAAACAGCATTCCGTGGATCTGGTGATTTCGAGTTTAACGTCAGAAGCGGAGAAGGTGGAAGCGATTCGCGGCATGCGCGTGGAACGGCCGCAGCTTAAGATCATTGCGATGGCGGGAACACTCGGGCCTGCAACACTGAGGGCCGCGGATTTGTTTGGCGCGCAGGGTGTATTGACCTATAGCATGCCGCCAGCATCGGTGTTACGGCGCGTTCGTGCCGCGCTGCGAGCGCATGTGGTTGCCACTGGCGTCCGGTTATAAG
>PKZC01000028.1 GCA_003132905.1 Bryobacterales bacterium
TGATCTCTCCGGCGTTGACAGTGCCATCAGCGACCATCAGCAAAATGTTACGTCATGATGCGTGAGCACGAATAGAAAGAGCGCTTCGCGGCGGTCTGTCCGAATTCCAAGATGTTGTGATCTTGGCGGCCGCTACCTCGGTCTTCCGCTTCCTTCGCCAGCCTAGAAAACCCAAGGTATGGCGAGGATGCGAGCGACGAACGAACATTGACCGACGCAAGCCTTTCGGCCCGCGATGCCCCAACACGGTAGTAAATCTCGCATACCCGGCGTGGTTGCAGTGAGCGCGAATAGAAGGATATGCTTAGTGCTGCTCTGACAGCTTGCGCGTTAGAGAAAGGCCAGTGTCGGGGACAAATTCGATGATGTTGCTTCATCTCTCTGATTTGCATTTTGGAAATAAAAATCGCTTCGCAGACGACGCACCAAAAGAGTTGGGGGAAGCCTTTTGTCGAGCTTTGAAGGCTGCCACGGATGAGATCCGATCTGAAACTGACATTTCCGTCGTAATTGTAACTGGCGACGTAGCAGAATCAGGACTGCCAAGTGAGTTCACATACGCTCGCGATTTTTTTCGCTCACTAGCGGATCAGCTCTCCCTCCCTCCGGATCGTTTCGTCATATTGCCCGGCAACCACGATATCTCTTGGGATGATTGCCAGATTGTCCGCGCAGGTCTCAAAGGCGAGAAATTTCCGTCCAAGGAGTTCGATCTACGGCTAAACACGGAGAAGCTCGGAAATTACAGGCGGTTCTTAGCTGAATTCTATGGTGCGCCGATTACGGACAACGATCTTGCCGGCATTCCGGACGCGCGCCCACTCGAATGCGGCGGCTGGCTCAGGGATTTTCCTAAACTTCGGCTCTCTGTCGCTGCGCTCAACACCAGCGAGCGCGAAAATGATCAAGTCAAGGGAGGCTACTTAAGCATCAATCAAGCTCAATCACTGATGACACGCTGGTGCGAAACAGATGCTGCTAGCAAAATTAAAATTATCGCCCTGCATCATAATCCTGTTTCTACGACAGCCGCAAATACGAAATGGACAATCGAGTGGTTGAGAGCAGAAGAGCAGAAAACCGCAGTCCGGGCGCCGATGTCCGTAGAGGTCTTTACAAGGTACGTTAGCGATCTAGCAGGATTTGAAGGCAGAGAACACCTTTCGAAGATCGTCAGAGATACCGCTGCACAACTTGTTTTGCATGGCCATCATCATGACCAAGGCGATCCCATCCTTTGGCCTTGGGCTCAAAACGGTAGCGCTCCGGTCCTGTCCGTCGGCAGCTTTGGACTCGATGAAAAGCATCTGCCCGGTCGCGCGCCGCTGTCCTGCCAACTAATCCGTTTGGTGACAGAGCGCTCACCTCGTCTTATTGCTACTCCGCTCGTGTTCGACGGACGATTCAGATTGAAAGGCCAGGTGCTGGAGGGTGCCTTCAGGATCGAACCTCATTCACGGAGCTGCTACGATCAACCATTGCCACTTCCTTCCGCTTGGGAAGACTCGGATTTTCGGAAAGCGCCGCCAGCCGATACAGCGCCGACGCGACCTCGACCAAGCTCTATTCCCCAACCGCCAGACTTATTTGCGTATCCGTCATACATTGGCTCACACGAATTTGTGGGTCGACAAGCGCAGCTAGATACTTTGAGCGATTGGGCTTCGGCTGCCGATAGCCATGCGGTCCTGCTCTTCGAGGCAATCGGCGGAACCGGCAAGAGTCTTTTGACCTGGGAATGGACCACCAAACACGCGACAAAGGTGCGCAGCGATTGGGCGGGACGATTTTGGTATTCATTCTACGAGAAGGGCGCGACGATGGCTGACTGCTGTCGGCGCGCGTTGGCTTATATGACTGGGAGGTCTGTCGACCGGTTGCGNNTCGAATTAACTCAGTTGTTGCTGCATCAAGTTCGTGAACGTCCATGGCTACTTGTGCTTGATGGGTTGGAACGCGTGCTTGTTGCCTACCATCGATTTGATGCTGCTCAAGCCCCAGATCACACCGCAGGTACAGTAGATGAAATTGCTCACCGCGATCCTTGCGCGGCCATTAGCCCCGAGGATGATGATCTTCTTCGCGCTCTGACAAGCGCCCAACCATCAAAAATTCTACTCACCTCGCGACTAATCCCTCGCGCTCTTCTTAATCGAAGCAACCAGCCGATACCTGGGGCCATCCACGAACGGCTCCCCGGCTTGCGACCCGCTGACGCCGAGACTTTAATCCGCGCATGCGGCGTTACGGGAACATCGACCGAGATACAAAAATATCTAAAGGTGAATTGTGACTGCCATCCGCTCGTAATCGGCGTACTTGCGGGACTGATCGTTGATTATCTTCCGGCACGAGATGACTTTGACGCTTGGGTCAACGATCCGCACGGTGGCGGCCAACTCAATCTTGCCGCCTTGGACCTAGTGCAGAAACGGAATCATATTTTAGGTGCAGCCTTAGCCGCACTTCCCAAAAAGGGACGCGAGTTACTGTCAACTTTGGCCCTTCTTTCAGAGCCAGTCGATTATGTGACGCTATCTGCGCTCAATCCGTTCCTTCCACCAGTTCCGGAAGAACCTANNAGACCCAAAGCTCGCAACATCATGGAAATCTAAATCAGCAGAGCAGACGACGAGGGCCCTCAAAAGATATGAAGACGCGCTTCTCAAGCAACAACATTATGACGACGTGGTTGCGCAGCGAAAGTCGCTGTCAGCTGCAACATCAACCGAGCTACAGAATATGGTTCACGATCTTGAGCGTCGTGGCCTCCTGCAATATGACCGATTGACGAAACGTCACGACTTGCACCCGGTGGTGCGCGCGGTCTCTGCCGGAAGATTGAGGCAAGAAGAGAAGGACCAGCTAGGTCAGCGAGTCGTCGACCACTTTTCCCAACAAGCTGAAAATCCTTACGAACAAGCTGAAACGCTGGAAGACTTTAGCAACGCTCGGAGAATAACAAATGCGTTGCTCCATATGGGCGCATTGCAGCGAGCTAAAGATTTCGTAACTAGCTCTGGTTTTCTGGGTGCGATGGCGTTCAGACTTGAAGCTCACAACGAAGTACTAGCAATCATACGCCCATTTTTTCCCAACGGCTGGTCGGAGATTTCTCCCATCCTGCAGAAAGGCGGGAATAGCATGATCAGGAGAGCAGCCGTGGCCCTCCGCCGATTAGATCAGCTGGACGATGCATTCGCCGTATCAGAGGCGTTTCTCCGGTGGACTCTTAGCGTGCCTTCTCGCGAAATCGATTACCGGCAGTTTCTTGAACTAGCTAGCACAGCCGGAGATCAATACCGGTTCGCACTCGAAGAGCGCCTGCTTGAGTTCGCGACCCAATGCGCCTCGACCTCTAAAGACCCTCGCGCCATATTCTCTTTAAGGTTAGCGAAGTTCCGGCAGCTATCGAGACTCGGAAAATGGAATGAAGCCGATGCGCAGCGGCCNNCATGATTTCTGATAATCGGGAACGAGCGCTCGCTGCCCATCACTGGGCAATCAGTTTGCATTTACGCGGAGAGCTAACTGAAAAAGAGCTTCGACATGCGGAACAATTATCTGAGCAAGCGGGATCGGCTCTAGGACGGCGTAATCTTTGTTCGTTACGCGGGTGGTGGTTGAGCGATTTGGAGGAGTGGAAACCAGCAAGGGACAGCCTTAGTGAGGCTGTTGCCTTAGCTCACAAGGCAGGAAAAATTGACAGACGATCAGAAATCCGCCTCGCACTCGCAAGATACCATCTAGGCGAAAACGTTCAGGTGCAAGAGATCTGTGACCAACTATCAAGTACTACAGATGTGTTGATACATTTGCCCCTTGCGCTCTTGTGGCTCGCGGCCGGCAATACTAGGGAAGCCGAAAGCCACGCAATCGCTGCCTACAAGCATGCGTGGGCTGACGGCGCGCCGTATAGCCATTGGTATGATTGTGGGCGCGCCCGCGCGGTTCTCGGGCAAATAGGTGCAGTGGTTCCCGCATTGCCGCGTTTTGACGTGGGCCAATCGGACATTCTCGCGTGGGAGCCACAGGCAGCGCGTGCCATTGAGGCNNGAAGCCGTCAGAGCGGCGGATAGAAAACGAGGACAACGGAATCAACAAAGACAATTTCAAAGGCAACTCGAGCGGGCCCGAACCTTAAATCGGTGCCGTAGAGCTCCTACTGAAAAGTTCTACATTTAAGGCGAAGCGAGATGTCTGTTTTGGGTCAATCGGAACTGAACTGTCGCCTGGAATCCATCAAGCAAACGATATCGTAGGGTCGAAGTAACGCGAATAACGGTTTGCAAAGACCCAACTTTCCGTCTGAAATTAATTCAACCGATAATTGCCCTTCTGCATTTTCAACATGGCACCGCCGGGTGCAATTTAAGCGGAAGCCCAATTTTCCCAGCTTGATTTGTATCCCCACACAAGACATACTTCCAGTTGCAGCGGGGGATTTCAGTCCAATGAAGTTTCGTTTTCCCGCTCCCAATACCAATTCCTTATCACCATGGATCGGGACCGGTAATCTGGGTAAAACTCGACGCCACAGTCATTGCGGCCATTAACCCGAATTAGCTACCGGCTCGGCATCATAAATGTTTCGGATGTGGAATCGTTCAAGCAGGCAGCGAACCTCACTGCCTGCTTGATTGATTGAGCAAGTGCCCTCTCTATGATCTCAATATGCGTTACCAAACAGACGAAAAATATCCCTTTGAATGCGAATCAACATCGCGATTTCGGCCTTCGTCCCTTCTATATTGTCCGCCCATTCTGGATCGGTTAATAGGTCTCGTAAGTTCTGCTTCTCCTCTGCAAACATTTCATTTAGATTAGCCATTGTGGTTTCGTACTTCTTAGCACGATCATCGTGAAACTTCTTCATTTTATAATCTCCGTTTGAAAGAGCAGCGGATGCCGCCCCTGCACGGAGATGTAGCGACAAGTTTTGCATTTGCGCGTGGCAACTAATGCAACTGCATTAGTTGCCATTGAGGTCTTCGCTAAGGTAAATTATTGCGGCAGCTCTAATGCTTCAAAACGGCTCGGAAAAGTTTAGCCAAATCACGCGCTGTGGATGGGGAGAGGCCCTGGCGATTCCACGGGATCGTGGACCGTGAAAGATTTTTACGATGCCATTGCCAGAATTTTTCGTGCCCACAGTATCTGACTACCAACCCTCGTCCTCTGCGTCGAATCTCAAAAAACAGACTGTCATTTTCTA
Source organism: Bryobacterales bacterium (assembly GCA_003132905.1). The sequence continues at coordinate 5,216 of PKZC01000028.1, forward strand.
ATTTTAACTCGCAATAGGGATCGGTCTCTTCCAACGCATCGGCGA
>PKZC01000412.1 GCA_003132905.1 Bryobacterales bacterium
CTTACCCTCCTGCATCACGGCGTGATCCCAGATCAATTTACCGGTCTTGGTCTCTAACGCGATCACATGGCCATCCGGCGTGGGCGCATAGAGCGCGTTTCCAAAAATGGCGATGTTCTTCATCCGCGACTGCTGGCCATTGTGCAGTGCTTCCGGGAGCGTCCGAGTATATTGCCAGAGCACTTCGCCTGTCGCAGCGTTGAGCGCCTGGATGCTGGCGCCGCTTTCTACAAACAGGATTCCGTCGTGCACCAGTGGCGTGGTCTCGTTGCCGCTGACCGGTAGGGCCAGGCTCCAGGCTATGCCGAGATCACGGGCATTCGACTTGTTGATTTGTTTAAGAGGGCTGAATGCGAGATTTTGATAGCTGCCGCGCCACACCAGCCATTCGCCGTCGGGATGCTGCAGCATCTCTTCGGTCACGGGCGTGATACCGGCAAGCAGCTTCTGACGCGCCTCCATCACAGCTTGGTAGGTCGCGTCCTTATTGGAATTGCGGACGGCGATATCGGACTGGGTCCGCGTCGGCGCTAACTCCTTGCCACCTGCACGAACACCGTTAGCGCTAAGAATATAGGCCTCCACATCGCTGTACGCGCGATCACCGAGCCCTCCCGGCGCAGCCGGCGGCATCTTGGTCGCGATGTAAGTGAACAGCGCGTTCACCGACTGGCTTCCCCAATGCATCTTGAAAGCGGAGCCGCGCAGAGACGGGCCGAACTGTCCATTGTCGAGATTGGCGCCATGACAGCTGCCACAACTATTGTCATAGACCACCTTGCCTCTGCTCGCCTGTTCCTCGGTAAGACTAACTGCCGCGCCGCCGGTAAAAAAGCTCTGATTCTGCGCCAGCACGCCGAACGTAGTCAAACACGAAATAGCGCCAACTAAAACACGGCGCAATGGATTACGCCCGTTCATCATCGTCCTCCAGCTTAGTCTGCCGCTAGCCGACAGCAGCATCGTAGTCGATTTTATCCCACGTAGTCCGGCTGCGGGCAGATTGGGAATGCATCAGGTTCACGAAGAGGTGTTTCGGATTCCGCTGTAGAGGGCAAGAAGTCCGCTTAGGTGAAATTGCTGTTCGTTCCCAACCAGAGCTGATGTCCTGCATAGCTTCCGACGGAGGAAAAGTCTCAATCGGTTTTTGTGGCGCACGATTTCCAGGCCGCACCCGGAAAGATTCCTACTGCCGGGATTTCGTCGGCCCCGGCGGTGGGGCGAGCGTGAAATGCCCGTTGACGATCGGATTGCGCTCCTCACCTTCGCAGTCCTCGTAGACCATGCGGTGTATGTGCGCCACTCGTTCATAGGTGCGGTTCATGTGCCAGGGCGCGGTGAGATTGGTCGGATCGATGACGGTCATCTGATCCTCCAGATGGTCCTTGTCAGGCATGCGGATTCGTTCGATGAAGTGCGCCTGCGGACTCAACATGGTGATCGTCTGTTCGCCCTCGACATCTCCAAACGCCACGACAGAGACACCTTCCGACTCCGAAGAACCAAAAGCAGATTTGACCGCGATGGTATCGATGACGAGAGTCTGCCCCTCCCAGTGGCCAATCGAATCACCCCAGGGCGTCGCCCACAGCTCGTCTTTCGGCGTGTGCTGCCGTCCATCCGTGTAAACGTGCCGGATTTCACGGCTCGAGAAGATTAGAGTCGTCTCCTTCGGCGTCGGCAAAACTTCGAACATCAGCGGTGAATCGAGCATAATCGCCGGATAGCCGAATGTGCACGCGCGCGCGGCTCCGCCGGGATCTTCTCCGCGGGCGATCGCTTCCAGCCTCTTGTGCTCCATCGTGACGATCCTGTCGACCCGCGCTTGCACCTCGGGTTTGTTCGGCGGTCCCCACTGCAACGTCTTGAGAACCTGATTGAGCGACTGATTGAATCCGCCGGTCGCGTCCGGTGTCGCCCCAACGTTTTCCCACTGGCCGCTCCAGTCCGGCAATCCCGCCTGCGTGGAGCCCACAGTCCCCAGGCAACCCAGCAGGATCATCGTCGGTGTTGCGAGTCTGCGGAGAATCATTTTCCTTCGCCCTGCGACGCTTGTGGTGAGCCTGTCAGGGGTCCGCCCGGTCCGGTTCCCGAGAGATACTGGCCGCCCTTGACGCCATCGCGCATGGGATGGATGACCAAAGTCACCTTGTCACCCGGCTTCAGCGTTCCGGGCTTCCACCCGACTCGCGCCAGATGCTCCGGGCTGGTCATCTCAATGCTCCACTCTTCATCGTCGCTGCCCTCTTTCGTGACCACCAGTTGGATGAAGACGTGGGGATTGCTCCATCGAAAACTCTTGACGGTGCCTCGCAGTTCGACCGATTTCGACTGGTCGAACATCGCAAAGGAATGGTGCGCAAGCAACGAACTTGTCGTCAACATCGCCGCGATGGCGATGACGGCGAAATTCAGCAGCCGATTCATCTGTAGCTTCATAGATAAGAGATCCTGTGCCTTCCTCTCCCGGAGAGTGCGGCGAAGCCATCATATCCACTTCGGTCGCTCCGTTTCAGGTCGGCGAGCCCCCCGCTTCCCCTCAACCGAAAAAGCACAACCGCGTCCGTTGAATCTGGCACCACGCCCGCGAAGTCGGATTAGAGGAAGTGAGCGTTCACCGCGCGAGCGAGCTTGCGCGAGGAGTACACTACGAAATCGAGCCGCGATGAGTTCAGACCGGATGCTGGCGCTAGAGAAGGATCGATTGGCCGCGCAGGTAATGGAACATTGGTCGAAGTTTCAGGAAACCCCATCGTCTCAGAAACGCAGCTATCCTATGGCCAAGTTCGAGGTCTTCTGGAGCGCCGCGAAGCGCTACGCCGAATTGACAAAAGCTGACCCACTGATTCACAGGGCGGTTGCCGGAGCGGTAAACGGCCTTGTCGACTTCCTTGAAGGGGAACGAAAACGCGTTCCGGTGGAAGTATTCCGGGACGCGGAGCGGTTGGAGTGCCTGCTCTTCAGTGGCTACGACCCTCATTTCGAGGGTGATGAACCTCCTCGCCTTTAGACGGTTCGTGCAATTGCCGCGGGCTGGGCAGGACCAGCCGCGGCTCCTTCTAAACGATACGTCATGCCGGGCGCGCATCATGTGTCTTTTTGGAGCTTGTGCGCGTCGAGTTGGTTCCAGCTTGCGATGCCGAACTTATTATTCCTAATCCCGGGCCTTGTACGAGTGCCTGACAATCCGCTCGGAGCTATCGGCAAACGCCGCTACGGCGTTACTCATGGGCAATCCCGAATGAACTTCCCCCAAGCGGACAGGGATCAATGTCAGGGATCGGCTAGCTGAGAACAACGTCAAGACATTTACAAATCGTTCCGCAGCGTGCCGCTGTGCTTCAGAGTCAGCCTGCTCTGTAGGTGCTGGCCTTGTATGCTAACGAATCATATCGCGCACGGACCTATTGACAATCTATAGGAGCCGGAATACGCTATAGACTGTCGATAGGACAAAGCTATGCCGTCAGATCTTTTACCCGGCACCCTCGATCTCCTGGTATTGAAAGCCGTATCACTCGGTCCGTTGCACGGACTAGTACATCGTACAGTTA
>PKZC01000208.1 GCA_003132905.1 Bryobacterales bacterium
ACGGGATCTCTCGAACGTATCGACGATTTCAGCGTGGCCCTGCACGATTCTTCCGGAGAGTATAAGGCATTCTCCCGAGATAAAAACGTCAAGGTCGACATCGACGACCCGCTGGCGACGCACAATCAGATGCTTGACGCCTACACCGATCAGGACATGCATAACGTGGTCCGATACCTGGAGTCCCTGAAGTGAGAACACTGGCATTCACGCTGTTCTCGATGGCTCTCTTCGGGCAAGCATCATTTCCCGAAGCCTGGCCGAGTTATAACGGCGATACCTCCGGCCGCCGCTACAGCACGCTTTCGAAAATCAACCAGTCGAACATCGGCGCGCTATCGCTCGCCTGGGTCTATCGCGTGAATCCCGGCCGCGCTCCGCAGGCGGGTGGCGGGNNCCGGTGGTCGTAAATGGCGTGCTTTACACCACCATTCCCGATCACGTGTTTGCCATCGACGCGCGCACTGGGCGCGAAATCTGGCATTACGTCTGGCCATCAAAAGGCGGCTGGCACATCGGCAACCGCGGCGTGGCGGTGCTGCGTGAAACGGTGTATGTCGAAACGCCGGATTGCAATCTGGTCGCGCTGAATTCGAAGAACGGCAAAGAGAAATGGCACACCCAGATCTGCGACCTGGAACAGTTCTATTACGCCTCCGTCGCGCCCATTATTGTGAACACAAGTGTCAAGAATCACGTCATCACCGGAGTCAGCGGCGACGATCTGGATATTCCCGGTTACATCGAATCGCACGATCCGGACACCGGCGCGCTCGAATGGCGCTGGTACGCCCATCCCGAGCCCGGCACTCCGGAAGCGAAAACCTGGCCCAGTGTCGAAGCTATGCTGCACGGCGGCGGCATGACCTGGGTGCCGAGCACCTACGATCCCGACCTGAATCTTTTGTACTTCGGCACCGGCAATCCGCAGCCGGTGATCGCCGGACAAGGCCGCGAAGGATCGAACCTGTACACCGAATGCATCATCGCGCTGAATCCCGACACAGGGAAGCTGGCTTGGTATTTCCAGCCGTCGCCGCACGATACACACGATTGGGATGCCGCGGAAACTCCGGTGTTGATCGACGGCGAGATCAACGGACGCCCACGGAAATTGTTAGCGCAATCCAGCCGTAACGGTTACTTCTTCGTGCTCGATCGAACTAACGGCAAGAACATTCTTTCGAAGCCATTCATCGACATTAATTGGTCCAAGGGACTGGACGCGAAGGGCCAGCCCATCGGCAATCCGGACAAGGAGCCGAAGCCCGACGGCACGCTCGTGATTCCGGCGCTTGGCGGCGCGGCAAATTGGCCGTCGCCCAGCTTTGATCCGGAAACCGGTCTGTTTTACGTCAACGCTTCTTCGTCCTATAGTCTCTTCTACCTCACAGACACGGCCGACAAACCCGAAGGCTATGGCGGACGAGATTCCGGCGTGTACTCTACGTTGGCGCTCAAGGCCATCGACTATCGCACAGGTCAAACCCGCTGGACGCACGAGTATAACCGAGGCGGTCCGTCGATTGGCATCCTAACTACTGCGGGCAAGCTGCTATTCACGGGCGATCCGTCGGGTAACTTCATCGTTTATGATCCTGCCAACGGAAAAATCCTGTGGCATGCGCACCTGGTGAGTAATGTAAGTAATGGCCCGATGACTTACGAACTCGACGGACGCCAATACGTGGTTGTGGGAGCCGGCGATACTTTATACGGATTCACGCTATTGCAATAGCGTTTTACAAAGATTTTACAGACGCGCGACGACTCAGGCTGTGCGGCAATCAAGAATGGAAGTGCTATGACCCTCCCATTTCGAATCGCCGCAGTTCTCACGCTCGCCGGCGTCGCGCTGATGCCCGTGGTCGCCGACGAAGCGCACGCTCAACCCGCGTCCATACTGGCGCAGCTTCCCACAAGCGCGGAACGAATCGTATCCACCGTTCCGCACAATGGCGACGTGAACCCCTATGGCGTCGCCTTCGTCCCCCAAGGTTTTCCCGAGGGCGGGCTGCTCGAGCCTGGTGACATTCTGGTTTCAAATTTCAACAACAACCAAAATGAGCAGGGCACCGGAACCACCATCGTGAAAATCACTAAAGGTGGTCAGGTCTCGGTGTTCTTTCATGGGCCAAAGGGCTTGGGACTCACTACTGCGCTGGGCGTTCTGCGTGCCGGATATGTTTTGGTGGGCAACCTCCCAACCACTGACGGCACATCGGCAACGGTTCAGCAAGGCTCACTGCTCGTTATCGACCGTTTCGGAAAGCTGGTGATCACCCTCGCTAACGCATCGCTGCTGGACGGCCCCTGGGATTTAACCGTCAATGATTTGGGAGAAGCGGCACATGTATTCGTTTCCAATGTTCTGAGCGGGACCGTCACGCGTCTGGACATTTTCTTGGGCGACGGCTTGTTCTACGTTTATCGGATCACCCAAATCGGATCCGGATACACGCACCGTACAGATCCCAACGCTCTGGTCATCGGCCCTACGGGACTGGCTTACGACGCTGCTGCTGACTTACTCTATGTCGCATCCACCGGCGACAACGAGATCTTCGCGATTTCCTCCGCCAGCTTAGCTAGCAAGGACGGCAAGCGGGGGAAGCTGATCTATAGCGATAACGCGAATCTGCATGGCCCACTGGGATTGACGCTGGCTCCGAATGGCAACTTGATCACCGCCAATGGCGACGCCGTTAATCCAGGCGGGACCCAGAATGACCTGGTGGAGTTCACGCCGAAAGGTCAGTTCGTCGGTCAATTTCAAGTGGACCCAGGTCCGGGTGGCGGAGCTTTCGGGCTCGCGTTTTCAACCAGCGGCGATCTTCGTTTTGCCGCCGTGGACGACGATCAAAATACGCTCGACATTTGGGATCTCGATTAGTAGCCGTACTTCCTGTCACCGGATCGCCCGGTTTGCGTCGAACGGTTGATGCAGCGCAAACCGAAAGAGCCCGGTGGATTCAAACGTAGCGTTCTTGGCTTGAACGCGGCCAACTTCTTTCAGGCCGAAATGGTGGGGGTGGTTCTCCCAGTTCTAAATAGCTACCTGAAAGATGCTGGCTGGCGCTACGACTCTATCGGTGTCGCAACGGCCCTCGCCGGCCTTGGCACCCTTCTATTTCAGGCCCCCGCCGGCATTCTCACCGATCGGCTATCTCAGCGCCGCGCGCTGTTTGCGGTGGCCGCTGTTCTTACCGGGGTATGTTTTACCCTGATTCCTTTGGTACATCACCGAACTGTTCCGATCGATTCTCTTCTGTTTGTCGCGGGCGCCGCACAAAGCTTCTTTGCTCCTCTGCTGGCCGCGCTCGCTTTGGCGCTGGTGGGCTATCAACGCCTCAATCGCACCGTGGGGACCAATCAGGGTTGGAATCATGCCGGCAATATCGGCGCGGCGCTTGGCGCGATGGCGCTGGTGTCGACATACGGGGTCAGCTCCATCTTTTACGCTGTCGGCCTCTCTTCCGCGCTGGCCACCTTCTCGGTATTTCTAATTAGAGACAAGGATCTGGATGAGCGGCGCGCTACTGGACTGGAAGAGGGCAAAGAGGATGCGCGCCCGGTTCCCTGGTCCACGCTGCTCACCGATCGAACTGTTTTGTTCCTCTTCATTTCGATTTTTGCTTTTCATCTTGCGAACGCCCCTATCTTGCCTGCCGTCGCTCTGTACGTGAAGCGACTCCATGGGTCTGACAATCTCATGACCGCTACCGTCCTCACCGCGCAAATCGTAATGGTTCCGGTAGCGCTGCTGGCGGGCAGGGGATGCGATGCGTGGGGCCGCAAGACAATGATGGCGATCGCATTCTGGGTCTTGCCGCTCCGCATATTTTCTTACTCTCTGGTGCATACGCCCCAGGCCGTGGTGTGGCTTCAGTCTTTGGATGGAATCGGCGCGGGAATTTACGGTGTCGTGGTGGTTGCTCTGGCAGCAGACCTGACGCGCGGCAAAGGGCACTTCAATTCGCTGATGGGACTATTCGCCACCGCACTCGCCATCGGAGGCGTTGCGGGTCCGTTGATCAGTGGCTTCTTCATACAACACTTGGGTTTTCAAGAAACCTTCTACGCTTTCGCGGCGCTGGCGGCCTTCGGCGCAATCGTGTTCACGATTTTTGTTCCGGAGACTAAGCCGCCAGCCGACGCTACGTTAGCCGGGCGGCCGCAGGTCGGTATAGCTGGGTAGGCCCGCGATGCCTCGCGCACTCATTACGGCTCGCAGCACTGCTTGCGCCATTACATCCGCGGCTAGCGCGCCGATTGACCCGTGATTCGCGCGCGTGGCAATCGCGCCCGTGGCCACTGCAAAGATCGTGTCGCCATCGCTCGGTGTGTGCACGGGGTTAATCGTGCGCGCTAATCCGTCATGCGCCATCTGCGCCACTTTGGTGGCTTGCGCTTTATCCAGCGCCACGTTCGTCGCTATTACGCCGATGGTTGTGTTCGTACCGTCGGCCCGCACGCTATATCCTTCGCGAATGCGCGCCATGGAATCCATGAATCCCGATCCATCCGGCTTGCGCGCACCCGCAATGATTTTGCCGGTCTTCGGATCCACGACGTCGCCAACGGCATTCACGGCAACCAGGGCGCCCACCACGATGCCCGTGCCGGCAATGCGAATACTCGCGCTTCCGAGGCCCGATTTCATCGCTTGTTTCGAGCCGAACATTTTGCCGATGGTCGCGCCGGCGCCAGCGCCTACGTTTCCTTCCACTACACGCTCGGTGGTGGCCGCCTGGCAAGCTTTGTATCCGGACTCCGCCGTAGGCCGGATTTTGGGGTCGCCGATCTGCAAATCATACAGAATGGCAGCCGGCACAATGGGCACGATGGTATTGCCCAAAGAGTAGCCGACGCCATGCTCCTCCAGATAACGGACCACGCCCGATGCGGCATCCAGTCCAAATGCGCTGCCGCCTGCGAGCAGAATCGCGTGAACCTGTTGCACGGTGTTGGTCGGATTGAGCAGGTCTGTCTCACGCGTTCCGGGCGCCGAGCCGCGCACATCCACGCCCGCCGTTGCGCCTTTGCCCAACAGCAGCACAGTGCAACCTGTAGGCCTTCGCGGTTCGGTAAAGTGACCAACGGTGACGCCCTGCACATCGGTAATGCTGCCGCCCGTGTCTTCGGGGGCGGCTTCCAGCGGCGGCATCGCGGCTCCTGCACTCAGTGCGGCTAATGCCCGGCTGAAATCGCGGCGTTTCATCTTTACTCAGGTTACTCCGCGCCCGCTTGCCGCGGTAACTCGGCACGCGTTACAGTCGGGTTTCAATGCGACGGTCCTTGGGCCTAACGCTTCTGTGCTGTTGTTCGCTGCTGGCCCAACATCGTAGCCGGGGTTCCTGGAAATTCGTTATCTCTGGCGACTCGCGCAACTGCGGTGACATCGTGATGCCCGCCATTGCCACGGCCGTCCACAAAAGCGGTGCGGCCTTTTACTGGCATCTGGGCGATTTCCGCGCCATCTACAGACTCGACGAAGACATGTCGCCGCCTGCCGAACTTGGTCTGCACAACAAGCCGCTTGAAACGCTTGCCTACTCAAAGGACGCGTGGCCCGATTTTATCGCGCACCAGATGGTTCCCTTCGGGGCCTTGCCTGTCTACTTGACCATCGGCAATCACGAAACGATTCCGCCCATGTCGCGCGACGCATGGCTGGTACAATTCGCCGATTGGCTGGAAACACCGGGCCTCCGCGCGCAGCGCTTAAAAGACGATCCACTCGATCATCAACTGCACGCATATTTTCATTGGACAGAGCGCAACATCGATTTCATCTCGCTCGACAACGCAACTCCCGATCAGTTCGATCCCGGTCAGATGAAATGGTTGCATGGCGTGCTGATGCGGGATGAAGCGTCGCCCGAAATTCGAAGCGTGATCGTCGGCATGCACGAAGCGTTGCCTGGCAGCGTCAGCCGCCTGCACAGCATGAGCGAGTCTCCCATCGGCGATAAAAGCGGACGCGAAGTGTATGAGGCTCTATGGCATGTTTACGCTGTCGCCCACAAACCCGTGTATGTTTTCGCCAGCCACTCGCACTATTACATGGACAATGTTTTTGAAACTGCCGAGTGGAAGGACAAAGTTCTTCCCGGTTGGATCATCGGCACCGCAGGCGCGCAGCGCTATAAGCTTCCGGCCGAGACTACCCCGGCACAACACGCCGAGACCAATGTTTATGGTTACATCGTCGCTACGGTCGGCCCCGATGGAGCAGCGTCATTTCAGTTCGAGCGGCTAAGCCTGGACGATCTCCGCGCCATCAATGGCTCGGCGTACCCGGACTCGCTGGTTCGCTGGTGTTACGAAAATAATCATCAGTAACTGACTTACTTCGCTTCGCTCTCCCAGCCTGTCTTGGAGTTGTAGGGCATCATGAAACCCATCGCCTCAATCTCGTGGATCTTGCCTCCTCGAACCTCAAAAACGTGGGCGGCTGGAAGGTCAAACGGCGGGATGTTCAAGTCGACCTTCTGCACATCTGGAACACCCACAATCTTGACGAATTTCTGCTCCATCGGCTGCCGGAACTGCGAGAGCCCAAATACCAACCCAGTTTCCGGATCGGCGATTTCCACGCGGCGGGGCTCAATCCTGGTGATGTAATCGAATGTGTGCGTGTTGATTTGATCGCGGCAGCCCATGGCGCCCATAGTCCCCATGCCGGGCGTTTTCGGTGGCGCGTTGCCTGTGGTTTGCATGCCGTTTTCATGCCGCAGGCAGTCATCGGCGAATGGCGCGGCATCGCCATTGGCACTCACCAAAGCCGTGTAATACGTTTCGGCGATCTTCAACATCTTCTCCCGGGGCATTCGTTCGCCGGGCGGCACTGTCGCCAGCAAGCCGGGCCGCGGAGTCTGCAAATTCTTGAGGGTGTTTTCCCGCAGATCGCGCGCCACCAGATGCTCGGCCTCCGTGATTTTTCCGTTCTTCAGTTTCAAGCGCAGGCCCAGCTGAATCGGTTTGTCGCCATCCTTGCCGTGCTCTTTCATCACACTCAGGAAACCCACCTGCTGCGCCACGGGATCGGGAACATAAATCTTGAATGTTGCCGGACCCTCCGACGCCGTCTTCCACAGCCCTTCGCCCGGTTTCATCGGGACTGTATTCTCCACAAACTTCACATCCGGCGCAAAAGCCACTTTCGACGGATCGTGCGCCACCATTGCTGCGAGATAGGTATCCACGGTCTTGTCCAGGCACGTCCGGTCACATTTTGCCGCGCTCGCCGCCGTGCACATCGCCGCTGCGAAAAGGCCTAAAAACAGTGCTGTCCTTAATAGTTTTTCATGGTTTTCAAAAGATCGTAGCCAGTATACATGTAGTATGATGTCCAAGCGTTAAGGAGAAGAATCCGCATGAGATCGTCAAGAATTCAACAGTTCGCCACTGCCTTGATATTGGCAGCCGGCATTGCCACGCTATCGGCCGAATCCATCAATCCGCCGACAATGCCGCAGACCGCGCCCATGAACAAACAGGAAAAGAAGAACCTCGACATGGTGCTGGATTGGTGGCGCATCGTGATCCAAGGCGGCCACCTGGATCAAACATCCAAGTATCAGGCCGAGGATTACATTCAGCACAACCCCAACGTCAATACGGGGCGCGCGGGATTCGTGGAATTCTTCAGCAAATTCAGCAAGCCCAAAGATCCCATCCCTGAAAAGCTGGCCAACCCGCCCGTGGTTATGGGCGCCAAGGGCGATTATGTCTGGCTAATTTGGGAAACCGAGCAGAAGGATCCGCGCGATCCATCCAAGACCTACCACTCCAACAGTTTCGACGTGCTCCGCATTCAGAACGGCAAGGTCCAGGAGCATTGGGACAGCGCGATGAAGATGCCGGGCTCGGGCAACGTCACCACCGGCGTGTCTCCCAAGCCGCCATCGGAATGGAACACCGGAAAGCTGGACAAGCAGGAAAAAGAAACGCTGGCCTTGGCCACCGAAGAGCTGAAAGACATGTTGCAGTACGGTCACCTGGAACTGGCCGACAAGACCATGGATCCCGGCTACATTCAGCACAATCCTCAAGTGCCGCAAGGCCGCGACGGATTCAAGGAATTTATGAGCAAAAGGCCTGGACGGCAACCGGAAGAGATCAAGGCTGAGTGGAAGAGTGCGCCGGCGTTGACGCTGGTCGACGGCCCTTATTCGGTGATGATGTGGGACCGCATGGCGAAGGATCCCGATGATCCGAGCAAGATGTATATGTGGAATCACTACGACGTGGTTCGTATGGAGAACGGCCACATCAAGGAGCATTGGGACGAAGCCAGAATCAATCCGCCCCCAGCGGGCGCGAACAAGTAGTACGGAGATGTCGATGAAAACCACTTTGCTTGCGATTGGTTTGTTGAGCGCTGCGGTGGTTCAATTAACGGCGGCCGAGCCCGAGTGGGGACCTTCGCGTGTGAAGGATTGCGATCGGGCGTGCCTGGTCGGCTTTATGGATGGCTATATGAACGCCATCTACAAGCATGATCCCAAGGCCGTGCCGCCGTTCGCCATCGATGTCAGAATGACCGAAAACACCGGCCATATGGATGTCGGCGAAGGAGTCCTGTGGCGCTCAAAAGTGGAACCGACGTCCTTCAAGATTTACGTGGCCGACCCTGTGACAGGACAAGTTGCGTTGCAGGCTCGCCTTATGATTCAGGGACGCAGTGCCCTGGTGGCCGTGCGGCTGAAAGTAGATCGCGGGCAGATTTCAGAGATCGAGCAGCTCTATGATCGCGCCATTAACGATGCTGCAATTCCGTTACTGACCACTCCGCGGCCTGGTTTGGTCACCGATATTCCGGTTGCCGAGCGCACCTCCCGAGAGGTTCTCGCTTACGCCGCTAATTCCTACTTCGATGCTCTGGAAGGCGACGATGGCAAGANNCGCTTTCGCCGACGACTGCGCCCGCCATGAGAACGGCTACCAGACCGTCAACAATCCGCCGCCCGGGGGCCGCATGATGCCCGCGCCGCCTTTGCCGAATCCCGATACTCCGCAAGGCAAAGAGCAGCTCCGCTTCAGCATGCTCACTTGCGCACAGCAGATCGACAGCAAGATTTTCGCCTACATGAAACATATCCGCCCGCGGCACGCAATCATTGTCGATCAGCAAAAGGGCGTGGCCACCATCTTCTGTCTATTTGTCCACGACGGAACGCGCCGGGGCGCCAAGCCGGATGATCCTCCCGGAATGTTGATGAACGCGATGATCGTCGAGAGCTTCGGTATTCGCGGCGGCAAGATTCACGAAGTGGAAGCGATGCCCTTCGTCACCATTCCATATGGTTTGGGCGACGGTTGGACCGAAGGCTCGGGACGTTAAGACCCCCTTTCCAGGCTATTTCCCGGTCATGTGCTGGACAGACTTTTCGTTCTCCAGGCAGATCTCGTCGGCCAACTCCGTATCTACTTGAATCGCCTCTTTCAACTCAACCGTCCAGGGCTTGGTATAAGCCT
>PKZC01000037.1 GCA_003132905.1 Bryobacterales bacterium
TGGCACAAAGCGGACAATCGCGGCACTGCAACATTTTGGTCGCTGTTGGGGTATAAGCGGACACGCCACGGACATCGCGAATGTGATGCGACCCCATAGCTTCTGGCCATCAAGCCAACTCCACCGCATTCCGCAGTTGTTGATCGTTCACATCGATGTATCGCTGAGTTGTTGCAATCGATCTGTGCCCAGCCAATACGGCGAGCACGCGCACTGACACGGACCGGCTTGCTAAATTTGTGATGAATGTTCGTCTGCCACTATGCGAGCTGGCGCCTTTGAGGCCGCATTCGCTGTAAATATTCAAGAATAGTTGACACATCGTGTTCGCATTAAACGCGCCACGTTTCTGCGAACGGAATAAAGGATCAGATGAAATGCACTCCGCGCATGATGTCTTGATGTAGCTGCCGAGTTCTTTCTTCAACTTCGCGTTGACGTAAACGCGACGTGCGTGATGGCCTTTGGTTTGGCTCGCATCAAGTGCGATTTCATCTCGGAGACGACCACCATCGGCAACTACATCGCCCAAGCGTAACGACGCGAGTTCGTGCGCTCGCATGCCGGACAGAAAACTTGTGACGACAATGGCGCGATCTCGGATCGCATGCTTGCGTGTCGCCACGTAAGCGAGGACTGTTTTTAGCTCATCGGACTTTAGCGTCTTGGCTTGCTTCATTCTCGCCGCCCCAAAACATCACGTTATGCAGCTGCGCAACGTATTTTCTGACATTTGCTCTGGGCAACCGGATTTTGCCGACGAAAAACACTCCATATTTCAAGCGGTTAATCCGAAATGTCATAGAACAGCTAGTCCATGACATTCGCGACGGAATTGATGCGTGATCGAAATGCCGAGGGACGACAGCACCAAGCGGCAAGATGTGCCGATCAGCAATGAGCTATTTGTGCAGTCGTGGGCATCGAAGCCGATGCACGACGATTAGATGTCGATCAATGCGTTGGGTGCGACTGCGAAGGCAGCGAACGACAATCTCGGGGCGTATTTCGCTGCAAACCTAATCGACAAGCAGAAACAATAATGTCATGATTTAGCTGTTCTACAACATTTTGATTTTTAAACTGCCTTTTCTCCGCAACGGCATTGCTCTGTCGTACGGATGAACTACGATCTGCGCCCCGTGTTTCATCAATAGCGGAGGGAAGATGGACCGAAGAGTTTTCATTGCGGCTACGGTCGCTGGTGGTCTAGCTATGCCCGCAATCGCCTAAGAAAGTGCGGCAAAATCGCTACCTGAACGCTTTGCCGCGACGTTGAACGCGCATGACATTCGTTCCTTCGCAGCGCTCTTTGCGGATGACTACGTCAATCATCAGGTTAGCGCTGCTGCTCCTCCTCCGCCTCCGGACAAGTCACCCAAACAAGCCACAGTTGGCTTTTTCGCGGCAAGGCTCGCGGGCATTCCCAATCTGAAGGTTGCCGTGGAAGCGACAGTGGCCTCCAACGACATGGTGGCTGCGAGCTTCATCTATACAGGCACCCATAAGGGCCCCTTATTCGGGATCGCCCCGACTGGTCGCTCCCTTCGCTTTACCTCCTGCGATATTTTCCGGGTGAAAAACGGACAGTGCGCTGAACATTGGGGCATGGGTGACATAGCCGGCGTTCTCGCCCAGCTGCGCGCCAGCCACCCTTAACGCCGGCTTGCTGAAGCAATCACCTCGCCATGCTCATCCTCAGGCGCGCATCCAAATCCCGCTGCGGCGTAGTGGCATGCCCACGTTGCTACGCGCTTCTTGTTCTGGCCTTTAAGCTACAGCGCAGGCAAGATAATAAGCCGCACCTAGGCCGCCCGAATGTGACCTATAATATCTCGCAAAACAGCTCGGAGCAGTCGCAATGAGCAGCGCAGAACAAGGCAACCGATCATCCAAGTTGCCACATGCAAGCTTTTGGATCAGGGAACTGCCTTTCAGCCTCGTGTTGGTACTGACGGTACTCGGTGTTGCCTACACGACTGTCTCGAAACAACCGATTATCGGTTATTGGGAGCTTCTTGCGCCGGTGATCGCGTTGGTCTGCGTCGGTGCTGGGTGGCCGAGTGCTAATGATAAAACTGCGCGATTGCGCTTGATCGGTACGCAGGCGCTTCACTGGATCGCGTTCCTGCTGGTGATGAATATGATGTTGTTGACGAGCGTTCAAAAAATCCTCAACGCCAGCGCGACCGGGCTCTCCATTCTCACGTTATTGGCGCTCGGCACCTTCACCGCTGGCGTTCATGTCCTTTCCTGGCAAGTCTGTCTTCTGGGGCTCATCATGGCGCTCTGCGTTCCGGCGGCTGCATGGATTGAGGCGTCGGCTCTGATAGTCGTATTGATCGCGTCGGCGGTGCTGGTAATTGGCATAGTGTTCTGGTGGCACTGGCACAGAGCAGCCGCGTAGGTCGCATCTGCTCCGCCACCCCCATGCTGATCCTCAAATCCGCATCGAAATCCCGTCCGAGCGGCGAATGGTCTGCCGACGATTACGATGTCTTCGAGGGTGAACGGCACCTCGGCCGCATTCTGTGGACGCATGTAGCGCCAGAAGATCGTCGCTGGTTCTGGACGATCACGGCGCGTGTTCCACAGTCGCTGTATGATCGCGGCTAAAACGGTAGTTACGCCGGCCCAGATCGTCTTCAAACGTTTCAAGATCGCGAATTTTGAGATTGTTCGCCTCCCCTACCCGCATGCCGGAATTGGCAAGGACAAGCACGTAGTCGGTCAATAATCGCCGAGCATGCAACCATGTGTCATTGGGGCAATCGCGCTGCCATTTAATCAATGTGCGCAATAAGCGGCGATATTCAAACAGCTCGAATGCTGGCCTGACGCGTTTGGTCTTGGGCGTGAAGCTAAACGTCGGAAGCGGCTGGTCTCCGCGATAGCCCTGCTCGTGCGCCACATCGCTGAGCGCAAGGATTTTCGTCTGGAGCAAGGCAGGACACGGAAAGGGCCACGGCCGCTTCTACATCATGA
>PKZC01000207.1 GCA_003132905.1 Bryobacterales bacterium
CCGTAACCGGACAGCAGTGAACTCATATGGCCAAAATACCCGCAACTCATCGACGAGTTGATCTGTTCCAGTTTTTGCAGCGCACGTCCCGCTCCGTACGTTACGAAGAATGTGTATAGAGGCCCCTGAGGTACGTGTAGCGTATTCAGATGCTGTGTCACCACTCCAAACAGAAGGTCGGGGTTGTTCATATACGTGTCAAGGCCGGCCGGCACGGTTGAATTGGCCGATCCTGGCACCACGAGGTCGTAAACCTTTGTCTTCGGGTTCTTGCTGTCCAAGAAATAGAACCAGTAACTGTCGTCCACGTGATTAGTGGGGAAAAATGTCTGCTTGTTGCTGCCTTGGCCAATGTAGATCTGCGGATAGTCGCCTGGCGCCAATCCGCCCTTGATGGTGTATCCAAGCATGTTTGGGGGCATTTGTTGCATCGCTTTCTCCTGTCCGAATATCTCTGTAACGCTGGAAGCCATGCCTTTATAGCAAAACCGGATTGGGTATGTCAACGCAAAGCACGAGCAATTCCACCTGTATTTGTTTTGTTTGGGTGCAATCGTCACACATTTGAAAAAGTACGCTAGAAGGTTTGGCGTTCAAGTAATCTAGATTGCAAATATCGGCGACGATTCGGCCCTACAACAAGGGCGCCGGACGCCATTCCATGTAGAACTGCAGTAGATCCTCGCGTACCACTTGGAATCCCAGCCGTTGGTGGAACTTGATCGAGCCTGGATTGAAACGGTCCACCGTGGAACTGATCGGCAGCTTGGCCTTCTGCGCTTCCTGCTGAACCCGCTGAACCAGGACGGTGCCCAAGCCCTTACTCTGTACGCTGGGGTGAATCGCAATGTCCACCAAATGCAACCCATCGTTCACGGGCGCCACCCATAAACGCCCCACCGGTTTGCTGTCCAACAGCACCACGTGATAACAGGAGTTTGGGTAATTCTCGGTATAAGACGAAATCTGCGCTCGGAATTGCATACGCAGCAGTTGTTCCCGCTGTGCCCCTGTTATCGGAGCAAGCGCAAACATCGGCCCCCGGATAGCCACGTACAGTTCATACAGGAAGATTTCATCCTGAGGCAACGCTGGACGAACCACGAGAGTTGACATCTCGAAGAATTCCAGAATACTACGACCTCTGATACGATGGGTTCGGAATGATACGATGGGTTCGGAAGTAAGCTGTTTATATAGTGTTTTTTCGCTCGCGCATCGCACTTGCAGTTGGATTTGGAGGGTTGTTGTCGATCATGGCCCTGGCCGGGATCGACGCTCTGCGCGTACTGGGGCACTTTCGGCGCAGTGACGACCAAATCCGGCGGCGCTACCTGGCCGAAAATCACGTACTGAACGACATCCGTTCGGACGTGTATGTCTCTGGCACTTACGTCCGCGATTACCTGCTCGAACCAGAACCCCAAAGGGCCGAAATCTATCGCGCAAACCTGGAACAGGTCCGCAAACATATGGAGGCGGCGCTGGCCTCCTACGGAAGTCAGGTGGCTCCGGCGGAATTCGAGCACTACACCGCGCTCCGGATGGAATTAGCGGGTTATTGGGGAATTTTAGCCCCCATCTTTCATTGGGACGCGGCTGAGCGACGGCGTTCCGGATACTCTTTTCTGCGCGATCAGGTATTCCCTCGACGGCAGAATATGCTCCAGCTTGCCAGCCGCATCGCCGACCTAAACGAGCAGCAACTGGATGCCGGGAACCAACAGGTTGTTTCCCTCCTGGTCAGCTTCCAGACCCGGCTGCTCTTGACATTAATGGCGGCCCTCGCGCTCGGCCTGAGTCTGGCGCTATTCACCATGCGAAAGATCCTGAGTTTGGAAGGCCAGGCGCGCTTACAGTATGGGGAAGTTGCCGAAGCGCGAAGCGAGTTGAAAGAGCTGTCGGCGCGTTTGGTGCAGGCTCAGGAAGAGGAACGCCGATCGTTATCGCGCGAATTGCACGATGAAGTGGGGCAGGCGTTGTCGGCGGTATTGATTGAACTGCACAATCTTTCGAGCGGGCTTGCAATCCGCAGTGAAGATCAATCGCGGTTGCACGTGGAAACGATCAAAGGGCTGGTGGAAGGCACGGTCCGCATTGTTCGCAACATGGCGCTCTTATTGCGGCCCTCGATGTTGGACGATCTGGGTCTCATCCCGGCGCTAAAGTGGCAGGCGCGCGAATGTTCCAAGAGCACTTCGATGGACGTCACGGTGGCGACCGAACTGGATTCCGACGAACTGCCGGACGATTACAAAACCTGCATCTATCGCGTGGTTCAAGAGGCGTTGCATAATTGCGCCCGGCATTCTCATGCCACTTCCGTACGCATCAGCGTGCAACAGGTACAGCATCGCTTGCTTCTGAGCATTCGGGATAACGGCCAGGGATTCGACGTCCGGCACACCAAAGGATTGGGTCTGCTGGGCATTCAGGAGCGCGTTACCCGGCTGGGAGGAACATGCCACGTTCACTCCCAACCAGGAATCGGCACTACACTGTCGGTGGAGTTGCCTGTCTCCAAGGACGCCCCCAAAGGCAACGTCAAAGAGAACCTTGGGGAGAACGGGAGCGCGCGCATCCGTGAAACAGATTCGCATCCTGTTGGCTGACGATCACACCGTGATGCGGCGTGGTCTGCGGCTGTTGCTCGAGAATCGTCCCGAATTCGGGGTGGTTGCCGAAGCCGCCGATGGCCGCCAAGCTGTGGAACAAGCGGAAGCCACGCAGCCGGACGTCGCCGTACTCGATATCGCGATGCCGAGCTTAGGCGGAATCGAAGCCGTGCAGCGTATTAATGCGGCATTGCCTCGCACCGCGATCGTGATTTTGAGCATGCATTCGGACGAAGGCTATGTGCTTCGAGCGCTCAAGGCGGGAGCCAAGGGTTATCTACTGAAAGATTCCGCTGAGGGCGATCTGATCGAAGCTATCAAATCCGTTCACCAGGGCAGGACTTTCTTCAGCCCGGAAATCACCCGGATGTTGATGGAAGATTACGTCCGCGAAATACAGGCGCGCGGAGCGGAAGATAGCTACGATCTGCTTACCCCGCGCGAACGCGAGATCCTGCAACTGCTGGCGGAATTGAAGTCCAACAAAGAGATCGCTCAGCAGCTCAATCTCAGTTTGTATACGGTGGAAACGCATCGTAGAAATTTGCAGGAGAAACTAAACCTGCATAGCTTCGCCGAATTGATTTTGTACGCGGTGCGAAAGGGCGTCATTTCCTAGCGCGCAAAACGTCGGACCAGCGGAGCCTGGTCCAAACCTTTCTTGTGCTAACTTGAATCTCTATGGTTTTGTCCGACGTGGACATCCGGCGCTACATCGCTGAGGGGAAGATAAAAATTTCGCCGGAGTTGCCGCCGGAACAGTTCGGAAGTTGCTCGGTAGATTTTAAACTCGGTAACGAGTTCAACGTCTTCGAACACAGCCGCAACGCCTACATCGATCTGCGTGAGAATAAGGGCATTGACGGCTTGATGAAGAGCGTGATGGTGCCCACGGGTGAATCGTTCATCCTGCAGCCGCGCGAGTTTGTGCTGGCCATCACGCAAGAAACCTTGGAACTGGACGACGACGTCCTCGGAAGACTGGAAGGCCGGTCGAGCTTAGGGCGCATCGGCATTATCGTACATGGGACGGCCGGTCTGTTCGATCCGGGCTGGGCAGGTAAAGCGACGCTCGAGCTGAGCAATCTGGGACGCATGCCCGTGGCGCTCTATCCAGGGATGCGCGTTTGCTCGTTCACCTTCGAGCAGCTCTCGACGCCTTCGTCCATGCCTTATGGCAAGAAGGCCGGCAATAAATATGCAGGCCAGACTCGTCCGCTCGCAAGCCGCCTGGCGGGCGAATTCAAAGGTTCATGACAAGTTCGACAACAAGCTCGGCGAAGCAGCGAGTGATTACGCTGTCGCCGATGCCGCCGGAGAAATGCGCCTTCGCGCTGGCGCGTTATAGCCGCTCGCCCGATTCGATCCGCGATTCCGTCGACTGGGTCCGCACGCACGATTCCACGAAGTTCTTAGAGAGCTTTTATTTTCAATATGGACACGCATCCATCGCCGACCTTGGCCATGTGGTGCTGTGCTTCGAGGGCATCTCTGAGCTGGCGGCGACGGAGATCGAAGATGAACAGCTCTGGGATGGACAAGCGCGATCTTCCCGCTATCAGGATTTCTCGCGGTCTGGATTTGTAACTCCCCCGGAGTTCGACACAGCACAAGCCGCCGTCTATCAAGAAGCGGCCAACGAGTTGCTGACCGGTTACAACCAGATTCACGCCAAAGTCTTCGACTATCTCGCTGGCACATTGCCGCGTCCGGCCGACATGAGCCCAGCGGCTTATGAACGCAACGTCAAAGCGCGGGCTTTCGACGTAGCCCGCTACCTGTTGTGCTTTGGCATCCCAACCGGTGTTGGACAGGTAACCAGCATTCGAACACTCGAACGGCAAGTGCGCCGGTTGAAGGCTTCCGAGTATCAAGAGCTTCGGGGGTTGGCGGACGAAATTGCGGAGGCCTGCGCCGCGCAGCCGACCTTGCGCTGGGATGAGGCGGGAGCCAGTGAAGCCGTCGCGCCGACGCTAGCGCGCCATCTGGATGCCGATGGGCACTTCGAGCAGAGCCGCAAAGATTTGCGTCTGTGGGCGGCACAGAACCTTCCTCGCCATACTTCGGAGCCCCTGGCCGATGCCGTCGATCTCATCAAGCCCAGCCACATGACGGCCGACATCGTGGCAACTTTGCTTTATCCGGTGACCGATCGTCCCTATCGCGAATTGTATGAAATGGCATCCGCCTGGAGCGTAGCGCGAAGAAGTGAGGTGATTGATGTCGCCCTGCAGTCCCGAACCAAGCGCGATGAACTGCTGCGAAATTTCCGCAGCGAGCCGTATGCATTCGACATCGTGATGGATATTGGCGCCTACCGGGATCTGCATCGCCACCGGCGTTGCCAGCAATTCCGGCAAGATTACTCGGTCAAGTTGGGCTTCGAAACCCCCGACGCAATAGAGCAGGCGGGATTGAAAGAACAATATTGCGCTCTTTTGTCACATGTCGGTAGCCTGATTGATTCATTGCCGGCTCCTGGCGCCCACTACCTAATTCCCTTCGCCGCGCGCTCGCGATTCCTGTTTAAGATGGATTTCGCCGAAGCCGACTACATGGCCCGTTTGCGTTCCGGAGTAAAGGGACACTTCAGTTACCGCAACATTGCGTGGCAGTTAAAGCAGAAAATGAGCGCCCTCGAACCCGAGCTGGGCCGATTCATGGAAGCGACACCGCCTTGGGTGGAAGATCCATTGACGAGATAGTCCAATCTCTGTAACTGCTGAAAAGCCTTAGTCGTCGGGCGGACACACCGAGTCCATAGTTCATCGTCTGCCGTAAAAATTTCATTGCCCGACAACGGCTTTTGTTCAAAACACACTGAATCGACGCCACTTACTCTTTGGCAGTAAAGCTGCCATGTATAAGCGCAGGACACGGCTTCGGGGCCGGTCTGATATAAAACCGTGCGGTTGCGTGAGGCGATCGCGACGCGGCAATTAACCAAAGAAGGAGTTACTTTTATGAACCGTTTAGTTGTTGCAATGGCATCCGTCGGATTGCTTGGGGTTGCGCTCGCACCAGGCGCCCGCGCGGACGAATGGAACAAAAAGACCGTGATGACCGTGAGCGAACCGATTCAGGTTCCAAACAAGGTGCTTCCAGCGGGAACTTATGTGATTAAGCTGCTGGATTCGCCCTCGGATCGCCACATCGTGCAGATCTTTAACGCTGACGAAACCCAACTACAGACCACCATTCTGGCAATTCCGAATTACAGAATCCAACCGAGTGGAAAAACGGTCTTCTCGTTCTGGGAAACGCCTCCCGGACAACCCAAGGCCTTGAGGGCATGGTTCTACCCGGGCGATAACTTCGGTCAGGAGTTTGCTTATCCGAAGTCAGCCGCCGCTCAGATCGCGGCTGTATCGCATCAACCGGTGCCAACTACCGAAGCCGTTCAACCGGCCGAGTTGCCGAAGGCTGAAGTAACACAGACCCAGCCGGAACCGCAGCAAGAGGTTGCTCAGAATACACCTCCCCCGGCCCCCCAGGAAGCCGCTCCGGCCCCTGAGCCTGCTCTGGCCCCCGTCCCGCAAGAGCTGCCTAAGACCGCCAGCCCTTATCCTTTGATTGGATTGGCCGGCATCTTCTCGCTCGGCTTGTTTGCTCTGGTTCGCGCTTTCCGTTTGTCGTAACATCAGTGTCGTAGGACAAAACGATCGGAGAGTTATGATCCGCGGCCGCGTAGCGCGTCTGGGAATGGGTGTTCTGCTGTGGGCAGCAGTTAGCGTCGGAGGCGGAGGCCAAACTAAAGCCTCCAATACCGACGCTAAGGCAGCCGGGCAAGATTTCACCATTCAGACCACTTCGCGGCTTGTTCTTTTGGATGTGAGTGTAAAGGCTGCGGCTGGGGGATTTGTTTCGGGCCTCACCAAAGACCGTTTCAAGGTCTTTGAAAACGGGAAGCCGCAAGAGATAAGTCAATTCGCAAACTCGGACATTCCGGTGACGGTCGGGATTGCGGTAGATGAAAGCGGAAGCATGCGTCCCAAGCGGGCGCAGGTACTCACCGCTGCACTGGTTTTCATTCAAGCCAGCAACCCAATGGATGAGATGTTCGTGGTGAACTTCAATGAAAAGCCTCGCCGAGGCTTGCCGGACGACGTCTTGTTTTCTGACAATGTGCAACAACTGCGATCGGCATTGTGGCAAGGCGACCCGGAAGGCCGCACGGCGCTTTACGACGCTATCGAAATGTCGCTGCACCAGTTGGAATTTGGCAGGCAAACCAAGCGGACGTTGGTGGTGATTAGCGATGGTGGCGACAATCACAGCATGCACACGGCGCAAGAAGTTATGAAGGACGTGCTCTCGTCGCTGGTGACGATCTATACGATTGGCATCTATGACGAAGACGATCCGGAGAGAAATGAAGGTGTTTTGAAAAACTTGGCACATGTGAGCGGTGGCGTCTTCTATCATCCCCAGAAATTGGAAGACATTGTCCCAATCTGCCGTCAGATCGCCCAAGACATCCGCACACGCTACACCGTTGGATATGTGCCTCAGGCCGAAGGAAAAGCGGATCGGCACATCAAAGTGGAAGCTTCCTCGCCAGAGCATTCCAAGCTCATCGTACGAACACGAACGAATTACGTATTTTCGGATAAGGTGACCGAATCCCGATGAAGGCCCGCCTGACTTGGAGCGATATCGAACAGCCGGAGAGATCCGAGCGGCGTGGCTTACGCGCCCTGGAATGGACCTTTCTGTTGATCGGATTGCTGGCGGTGGATTGCTTCGTCTGGGTGAATACCAGCAGCGTGTTGTACCAAGCCTACGAGGATTGGGCTTTCGATCAGACCTTGCGAGGATTGACGCCCGGCTTGGGCGGATTCATCGGCGATGAGGCGCGATGGTTGTTCAGCGGGCGGCAAAAGGTGGAGACTGCAGAAATGCCTCAGCCCCCCGCGGTGAGCAAGGAAACAGCCCCTGCTGGGCCTCCAGCCAAACGATCGGTCATCGGACGTCTGGAAATTCCGCGGCTCAACATCGCGGTGATGGTGCGGGAAGGCGCCGACGAGGGCACGTTAAGCCGGGCCGTGGGGCACATTCCAGGCACAGCCCTGCCTGGGACCGTAGGCAATGTCGGGTTGGCCGGGCATCGCGATACGTTCTTCCGTGCGTTGCGGAATATTCGCGGGGATGACACTATCGAACTTCAGACTACCGCCGGCACCTACCGGTACGTCGTCAAATCCACGCGCATTGTCACGCCACGGGATGTAAGCGTGCTGGAGGCTTCCGGAGGCGAGACGCTTACGCTGGTGACTTGTTATCCCTTCTACTATGTGGGTTCCGCGCCCAAACGATTCATCGTGTATGCCCGGCAGGTGGGAGCTAACCCGCAGCGCCAGCCGCTGCCAGGCTCTTAAGTTTCGCGGTTAGCGTGGTACGCTTCAACCCCAACATCTCCGCGGCGAGCTTTTTATTCCCCCTCGTTTTCCGCAGCGCCTGCTCCAGAATATTCAATTCGATACCCCCGACCGTCCGCTCGAAATCGAGGCCTTGATCGGGTACCGCGATCATGGACTGACTACCGGGTGGATAAGCCACCGGCATCTTTCGTGGAGGGAGCGGGAAGTCGCCTGGGTAAAGCACCGTGCGATCTCCACTCAGGACAATGGCCTTCTCCACTGCATTTTCCAATTGCCGGACATTGCCGGGCCAGTCATGCGCAGCCAGACGGCCCATCGTCTCATGCGAGATTTGCTTTATGGCAAGATTCTCCTCCCGGCAGATCCTCCGGATAAAGTGCTCCACCAGCGTAGGCACGTCGGAGGGACGTTCCCGGAGCGGCGGCAACACTATGGGAACTACGTTGAGCCGGTAATATAGAT
>PKZC01000223.1 GCA_003132905.1 Bryobacterales bacterium
CCACCACCACCGCGCCCAACAGATAATACGGGAACGACCAGATGTAGCATTCGCGCCAGACGCTCCGCAGCGTGCGGCGCTCGGTAAGAGCGATGGCGGCCGCCACCGGAAACGTATTCATGAGGAAAAACACGGTGGCCGTCACCACCAGACGCAGCGCGGGTTCCAGGCGGCTCTGCGTTAAGAGGCTGGCGTGGTACACCGCTCCCGAGGCCACCACGGTAATGGCCATGCTGCCCAGATTAAAGAGCACCTGATGCCACTTGGGCCTTTGCCGGTAGTTCCACAGGCACTGCATGAGAATGGCGGCGCATCCGATAAACAAAGCCTCGGGCAACGACATCTCGACGATTGCAAACAAAATGAAGATGAACAGGACGGATAGGGCACCGCTGATGCCAGGCAGCGACACTTTCAAGCGGGACGCAAAGATGGCCAGCGCCAAATAGCAAACGAAGCGGAAGATGTCCTGCGATTGCCAGCGGGCGAGCTCCACCAACGTGACCATGGCGCCGATTACTACGATCGATGAAACGTAGATCTTGGCTAAGTGAGACATCTTGTTTCTGTTCGACAACACCTTGGTCAACACTGGCATGCGTCCTGGTGAGTTTGCAGATTCGCTGCCAAATGCTGACGTCGCTATCCACTTGATACATCGGCGAGAGCAAAGCCGACCGTTAGGAGGTAAAGCCAAATTGTCGTGACACTTTCGGCCCGGTTGGGACATTCTGTCTGAGCGGACGAGCTGTTTTGGAACTCCTTATGAGTGGTTTCTCCGACCGAATCAGAACCGAAGTACCATGCGGAATCCGGCGGAAGTAGCCGAAATGCAAGATAGTGCCTCCAAATCCCCAGGCCCAGAGTTATTTAGGCATGCCGGCTATCGTTTCCAGCCCGGGGATGCGGCAGCTCATCGAGCTGGCCGAACGAATCGCGCAAAGCAATGCAGCCGTTCTGATTACGGGCGAGAGTGGGTCCGGGAAAGAGCTGATTGCGCGGGCCGTGCACCATTATTCTTTGCGGTGCGCAAAGCCTTGGGTGGACGTCAGTTGCGCCGCGCTCCCGGAGCATTTGGTGGAAAGCGAGCTGTTTGGCTATGAAAAAGGCGCCTTCAGCGGCGCCGATTCGCCGAAGCCGGGACTTTTCGAGCTGGCCCATCACGGAACCTTATTCCTGGACGAAGTTGGCGAATTGGAGCCTCGCATGCAAGTAAAGCTCCTCCGGGTGTTGGATGGCGTGGCATACTACCGGCTGGGTGGGACCAGGAAAGTAACCGTGGACGTGCGTATCGTGGCTGCGACGAATCAGGATTTGGAGCACATGGTGGATACTGGCAGCTTCCGTGGCGACCTGTACCATCGGCTGGGACAGATTTGTCTGCGAGTGCCTCCCCTGCGCGAGCGCGCCGAAGACATTGTGCCTCTGGCCGAGCATTTCCTGAAGCAAACCAACTCGCGGCTGCACTTCTCCCAGGGGGCGCTCGATATCTTGCAGGCACATCGCTGGCCCGGAAATGTACGCGAGCTGCGCAATGTGGTCACGAAGGCCGCCGTGCTGTCGCGCGAAATTGAAATCGGCACCGCGGATCTGCTATTGGCGCCACCACGCGCACCGTCAGTGGCAACCCCGATGCCGTCGTTCTCTTCGACAGTTCCCTCCGGAGCCGCTTCGGAAAATCTGGACGGTATGGAGAAGACCACCATACTGCGGGTACTGGCGCAAACCAATGGACATCAGCAGAAAGCCGCTGAATTGCTGGGCATTTCCCGGCGCACGCTTAGCCGCAAACTCAAACTTTACGGAAGGGAGGCCGTGCGGCAGTCTTACGCTTCTTAAGCACGCGCTGCTTCTTAAGCACGCGCCTCGGAGCGCCGCAACTGCACGCCTGATTCACATGTCAGCCGCCGATCGCCGGACCGAACGCCGTTACCGCGGCCAAGGCCAACTCAAACTTTCGTTCGACGATCCCTCGCCGCAGGAAATCGTCGGCCGCCTGCTAGACTACAGCAAGAGCGGATTCCGGGCTGTCCATGCCTATGCCGCACTGCACACCGGTCAAGAAGTCGCCTTCCAGCATGCCATTGCCGGGGGAAAAGCGCGCGTGATGTGGAATCGCATCGCCGACGATCGCGTCGAGACCGGTTTTTTGGTAATTCAATAGATTTAACAGCCTTATAACCTTCGCCCCACCGCACACCTGCAAAGCCAGGTACTGAGCGTACTGCGCTCGCAAACTCCAGCAAATTCAAGTTATCTTGTTGATCCCCGGACGGGCGGTCGCCTATACTATCACCCTAAGTAGTATTACCAGGAGCCTGAACGATTAAGTCAGGTTGTCTGGCCTGGGTTTGCGGGAGGCGAAACCTTGAGACTGGGAAATCTGGCTTTCATCGTCGCTTGTGCCGCCAGCGGCCTGCACGCACAAGTGGATGTTTTGACTGCTCAATACAACCTCAGCCGCACGAGCAGCAACATAAAAGAATCCATATTGACTCGTTCTAATGTGAATAGCGCTCAGTTTGGAAAGCTGTTTTCACGAACGGTCGACGCACCGTTCTACGCATTTCCGTTAATCGTTACCAATTTTGACGTTCCAGGGGTGGGCCAGCGAAACCTGGTAATTGTCGCGACGCTGGGAAATACCGTGTATGCTTTCGACGCTGACGATCCAAACGCCAGCAACCCGTATTGGTCCGTTAACCTAGGCACGCCCCAGCCGACGAGTTGCTGCTACCCCACCCCCACCGAGGGAATCCTAAGCACGCCGGTGATCGATAGAGCCACCAACACCATCTATGTGACAGCCATTGTGCAATCCACGGAATCGAATCTGTACGTATTCGCGCTGGACCTTGCAACGGGCGCGCTGAAATACAATTCTCCCCGCATGATCACGTACACTTTTCCTTCTGGAATCGTTGAGACAAACGCCGGAACCTGGCTGCAACGAGCGGGGCTATTGCTTTACGATAACGTGCTGTATGTGGGGACCGCCAACGTCCTCGAGAACCCTCTGGATTATCACACTCAGGAAGGATTCATTCAAACCTTCCAGGCAGACGATCTCAGCGTACAATTGGCGAGCTTTGACACTACTCCAACAGGACAGGGCGGCGGATTTTGGCAAGCAGGCCGCGGTATTGCGGCCGACGCATCGGGCAATGTTTTTGTCGCGCTGGACGGCGGAGCTTACAGTCCTCTTTTGTCCCTGGCTGTTTCGATCGTGAAGTTCAGCTCGGGAACGCTGTCGCCCATCAGTTGGTTTACACCCGCAAATTGGGACTCTCTTTACTACGCCAATTTGGATCTGAGCGCGAATGGCGTCACCCTGATCCCCGGTACCAACCTGGCCTTTGCAGGTGGAAAGGCGGGTGTGGTTTATTTGTTGGATCAGACGAATTTGGGCGGATTGGAAGGAAGCTCCGCAGGCGCTCCGCTGCAAGAATTTCAAGCGTCGCAGGGTTGCGGCTTAACCGATTGCGCGCAGCATCTGCCGACGGCATTTTGGCCCAACCCGCGCGATAGGTATTTGTACGTTTGGGATGTTCACGACTATCTGCGGGCCTACCCGTTCGATATCGGATCGCAGAGATTTCTGATGAACAAGGCGACCGTAGGAACTTTGTTGCCGTCCAGGGCCGGAGGGATGACCATCAGTTCCAATGGCGGCGAGTATGGCACAGGAATTGTCTGGGCCACCACTGCGGCGCTGGACGCCTATAGCGCCGCTGTGCCCGGAAGTCTTCGCGCTTTCAATGCCAACGATATTACGCAAGAGTTGTACGATTCAGACGAGAACGCGAGCCGGGATGCCATGGGCACATTCCTCAAAATGACGACTCCCGTTGTAGCGAACGGCAAAGTGTACGTGAATACGCAATCCAATGAACTGCCTGTTTACGGTCTCCTCTGTCAAGCGAATGCCGCGCCTGAAGTCAGCATCAGCAGCGGGCCGATTCAGCCGGTAACAGGAACCAATCGCAGCAAGCAACAGGTGACGTTGTTGAATAACGGCGCTGATGCGGTGGGCGGACCTTTCACCTTGGTCCTGAGCGGGCTTCCGGCGAACGTTGCTCTTACGGGCATGAGCGGAAAGACCTCGTGCATTGCGCCCGCGGGAAGTGTTTACATCGAACTGTCGAAAGCGCCCTTATGGCTGAAGCCTGGAAAATCCTTCACCGCTCAATTGACTTTTACAGTGAAGGGGTCGGGCGCGATCAGTTACACGCCTATGGTGGTTGCCGGAAGCGGCGGTCACTGAGCGTTGTGACGGCCGGGGTTTCATCGGCGGGGCGCCACGTCATCGAGCGAAATTTGGGGAAAGTATAGCCCCTCGGGTTCCCGCTTCCACCAATCGCCCGTGGCCCGCCGTGTTGCGAAATCAGTGAACGAATACTGGAACAATTGCGCGCGGATGTATTTCGGCGGCCCGCTGGGGAAAGGATTTTTCTTGAACAAATCCAAAACATCCGGCGAACCCTGGAGCAATCGCACCATCAAATTTGTGAACCAGGGCGAAGCGCGATAATCAGACAGCGCGGCGAACCACATCTGCCAATCCAAGCGAGGCTGATAGGGCGCCACCCAGTGGGGCGGTTGCCGCAGATCGCCGGGCTTATAGGGAAAATCGTAGTCCAGCCAAGTGACGCCGTCGTTCGATCCTTGAATCGTGATCTCGGGTCGCGTGGTGGTCATGGATGCGAAAAGGCCGTAGGTATTGGCGATTTGAAACGGTCCCGCGACTCGCACCAGCGCGCTTTCGGCATCGGGCGACGTCTCGAAATAGGTCTGGTCGATTTCCGAGACGCTCAATACCAGAATGACAATGGCGACCGCCCAGACCGCGATCGCGTGGGTGCGAGTGGCGCGGGCTTTTAGATGCAGCTTCTCAAGCGCCCGATCGTCGAAGAGGAACACGCACAGCGATATTGTGAGCAAATTGAAGAACGTATAATTGCCGGTGAGAAAAATCAGCACTTGCAGAAACAGCGCCAGCGCCGCACCGACGAAGCGCCAGGGACGGGGCGCGAAAAACAGGAACGGAATCGCGAGTTCGATGAAAAGCGTGACGGCAGTGGAGAAACGCTGCACGGCGAGAGGCAATTGATACATGTACCAGGCGAGCGGCGTCGGCAGCGGCTGCGTCATGTAATGAAACGCGAGAGCGGTGAAATCGCGCCAGACCGGATCGTGGCTCGTAAGTTTGACGACGCCGGAAAGAAACATCAGGCGGAAGAGCAACCAGCGAAACAGCAGAATCACGCATCGGGAGTTGCCGAGGAACATGGCAAGGAAGCCGGTTTCAAGCAGCAACGAGTCCCATTGGAACGAGAGGAAATCCTGGCCGGCGGTGCTGAATGACAGATACAGAATGTACAAGCAGACCAGCAGCAGCCTTTCCCAACCGGCCTTGAGTATTCCTAGAAGCAGCAGTAGCGCCACGGCCGCGCCCGCGATTGCGGCTGCTTGCAAAAATCTGTCGCCGTCCCCCAACCAGCGGTGTCCCAACCAGAAGATAGTGGGCATAGACCAATAGCCGCGCATTCCCAAAGTCTTCGAAACTGCCGCTAAGTATCCGCCCACTGGCAGAATGCCCCGAGAGCCGATCAATCCCGTGACTTGGACGGCCAGGGAACCAAAGGCAATCAGGTAAATGGCGGCCAGCAGGCGCAGGAAGAGCCATTCTACTTTTGCGAATTTCAACGGCAAGACGCGCTTGCCGAATATCAGCCGCGTGAGATGGTAGAAGAAGGTGCGATGGGCGGCAATCAGCCGGTATGCCGATTCCGTGGCTGGGGCGAAGCCCGGAACATGATTATAGGCCCACAGCAGCCACGCCATCCCTGGCGCGAAGGTCAGGGTGACGAAGACCGCCCGGGCTCCGCTCAACACTTCCCCGCCCGGCAATACCAACTGGACGGATTCCCGGAAGTTCTGCCCCTGGATCTCAGGGTAGCGGCTGCCCACTTCTTGCGATGCCGCGTAAGTTATTCGTTTGCCTGTAATTGCCTTCCAATACTCAATCCAGATACGGCAGAAGCCGCAATTTCCGTCATAAATTACAACAGGAACTTCCGAACTTTTGAGAGGATCTGGGAGCATACTATACCCTTACAGTGTAGGTGCTTCCATTTTTCATAGAGGCTCTATTGAGAAGTTGGAAGTGCTAGAATTGACTATGAGTGCGGTGCAACTTTTGCGTAGCGTGGGAACGTCTACCATCTGAGCGTGATTGAGGCGCAGTAGAAGATATGTCTGCTCATGACGAACCAATGGCATACCCGGGGGGGAAACCTCCGGTGAATCCAGTCAATCCCGATCCTGAAATCCACTTCTTGTTGCCAAGCGTAGAAGAGCCTTTCTTTCGCTCTTTGGTGCGCAACGTCAAGGAATTCATCCACCCGCCCAAGCTGCCTCCTCTAGAGGTCACGTCGAAGCCCGTCGCTGTTAAAGAAATTTGGGGCTTCTACGGCGGCCAGGGAAGGCGCGCGGGAATGACGTCGTTCCTGGTTCACGTGGTGGTGATCGCGCTGTTACTTTTCCTGGGGACGAACAAAGTAGTGCAGCAGGTGGTGAAGCAGCAGATCGAGTTGATTGCTCCCGATATCGCTCCCTACAAGCCGACGGTCAAGAAAGACGCGATGCATGGCGGCGGCGGTGGTGGCGACCGTTCTCCAACGCCGGTCAGCAAAGGCAAGCTGCCCAAGCTGGCCAACCGTCAGTTCGTGCCTCCCATGGTGAAGCCGCCGGACAATCCCAAGCTGGTTATGGAGCCGACGCTGATCATGCCGCCCGATACCAACATTCCCAAAGTGGATTCACCCAATTTGGGCGATCCGCTGTCGAAATCCGGCTTGGCTTCGAATGGCTTTGGCTCGGGTGGCGGCATGGGTAGCGGACGCGGCGGCGGTGTGGGGCCGGGTTCGGGACCTGGATTTGGTCCAGGCTCGGGCGGCGGTATGGGCGGCGGCGCTTACAAAATCGGCGGCGGCGTTTCTCCCCCCAGCATCCTGTTCAAGGTGGAACCGGAATATTCCGAAGAAGCCCGCAAAGCCAAGTTCCAAGGCACGGTTCTGCTCTTCGTAGTGGTGGATGAGAAGGGCAACCCGCGCGACATCAAGATTCTCCGGCCGCTTGGTTTAGGCCTGGATCAAAAGGCTGTGGAAGCGGTGGAGAAGTGGAAGTTCAGCCCTGGCAAGAAGGACGGGAAACCGGTTGCGGTGCAGGCGCAGATTGAAGTGAACTTCCGTCTGCTCTAAAAACGCTCCGTTACGGCTTCGGCGCTGTTTTGGAAGCGCACATTTCCCCGCTGGGCTCCCAATCGACGATATCAATCGCAATTCCCTGCTTGCAGGCGTTACGCCCTTGGTGTGACTTACCTTGGATGGTGATCACGGTATCGAGTTCGGGCTTGGGCGCCGCGATAAAGCTGTAAATGGTGCTGCCATCCAGCGTTTCCAGCAACAAACACTGAGCCACGGCAGCGCGGCGAACGCATCCGGTGGCACGCATCTCGGTGATTTCGGCCTTAGGCTTCTGCTGTGCCATGAGAAGTATGCTGACCAGCGGTAGAAGCATCATGGCTTCCAGTGTCGCATTAAAATAATCAGGTGCCTGTCGCGATGGTCACCGGAGCCAGCCGGGGAGTGGGGCGCGGCGTCGTCATCGCGCTCGACGAAGCTGGATTCCAGGTTTACGCCACTGGCCGCAGCATCGCTCGCGCGGATCTGCCTTCCGGAATCCACACGATCACCTGCGATCATTTAGATGACGCGCAGACTGCGGCTGCTTTTGAACGGCTCACAAATGGCTTGGACATTCTGGTAAATTCAGCCTGGGGCGGTTACGAGCGAATGATGGAAAGCGGACAGTTCACGTGGGCGTTGCCGTTTTGGGAACAGCCGCCGCACCGTTGGACAAGCATGCTGGATGCCGGGGTTCGGGCGGCCTTTGTCGCGTCGTCGCAGGCTGCAAAAATAATCGTCCCGCGGCGTCAGGGGCTCATCGTCAACATCAGCTCGTGGGCCGCGCGTAAATACATGGGTAACGTGATTTACGGCGTATCGAAAGCCGCCACCGATAAAATGACGTCCGATATGGCGCAGGAGCTTCGCCCGCACGGCGTGACCGCTGTTTCGCTCTATCCAGGGCTGGTGCGTACGGAAGCTGTTTTGAGTTCGGGCTGGTTCGATTTGTCGAACAGCGAAAGCCCCCAGTTCACAGGACGCGTCATTGCAGCGCTGTGGGCCGATCCGTCGCTGCTCGAACGGTCAGGCCAGGCATCGGTGGTGGCTGCCGTAGCGTGCCAGTTAGGCGTCCAAGTGTGGATGGCAGTCAACCTGTGCCGTTGACACTGGACACAGCCTAAGGCGTGGTTCAATTTCTAAAAAGCGTCGCCGATATTGATGTATGTCCCGCCGGCGGCGCGAGCCAAGGAAGACGCTCATTTGTGGGATAACTGTGCGTTACGAGGACGAAGAGGGTCTACCCAAAACGCAAGCCGGGCTGCTGGAAGACAGGTCACTTTCCGGAGTCGGTATCTCCCTCAGCTACCCCATTGCGATTGGGAGTAAGGTGAAGATCCAGGGACGGGTCCGCGCGTTGGATGGAATCGTCCGATACTGCCGCCCCAAAGGCGCCAACTACTTCGTCGGTATCCGGCTGGATCACGAAGATGTAACCTGGAACCAGTTCGGCGCCGGGCTATAGATTTAAGATCCTGCAACCACTTTCGTTTGGCGCACGTTACTATTCAAGTAGACGTACAGCGCGTCCCCAAGAAAAACCATGCTTCGAGCTGTTCTTGTCCCGCTACTGCTTGCCGCCTTCGCCATTGGAACGCTCCCTGCCGACGACGACCTGATCTTTCACAGCGATGTGTCGCTGGTTCGCGTGGATACTCAGGTGGTGGACGGAAGCAATCGCGCCATCATTCACCTGCATGCCGGCGACTTCGTGGTTCGCGAGAATGGCCGCGTGGCGCCCATTCGCAATTTCGCGGCTGAAAACATGCCCATCGACGTTCTGTTCCTCCTGGATGTCAGCGGCAGCATGCGTCCGCACGTGCAGCGCATCGCCGATGCAGCCGGACAAGCGCTGACCGAACTGGGCAAAGACGACCGGATGGGCATCATGGTCTTCGATCGCAACACGCGCGTGAGGCTGGCCTTTAACAGCAGCCATCAAGAGGTGCAGCACGAATTCGACCGGCTGCTGCGCGAGGAACGTTTTAACGGCGGGACCGATANNATGTTGGACGCCGCCGCCTACATCCGCCGGGAGGGCCGCCGCGATGCGCGACGAGCCATCGTAATTCTGACCGACGATCAGACCGAGTTCGATCGCGACGATGCGGGCGTGGGGCAGGCTCTGGCACGCGCCGACGCGGTGATGTGCGCGCTGATCGCTCCCGATGCCACGCCGTACGGAGGCAATGGAGGCGGCGGGCAGCGTCGAGGGGGATGGGGCGGTGGCGGTCCAGGATCAGGAGGACCGCTCGGCGGAATCATTTTTGGGCCGAGCGGTGGCGGTGGTAACCGGTATCCGGGCGGCGGGGGTGGAGGAGCAGGACATCACCAATCGGCCGGCACAGCCGAAATCGCACGCGATTCGGGCGGAGACAGCATGTCGGTGAACGATTCGTCGGCGCTCGAAGACACTTTGGAGCGGCTTCGCCAGCGCTACACCTTGTATTTCAGCCTTCCCGAAGGCGTGCAACCCGGCGAGGAACGCAATATCGAGGTGGATCTGACGCCGGAAGCCCGCCGGCGTTTTTCGGACGCGGAGGTGAGATACCGGCGCGCTTATATGTCGCCCTCGAGCAACCACGACGCCTCACCCACCAAGATAACCCGTGCGCCGAGCGACAGCCCATCCAGCACGGCGGATCCGGCAACGGATTCGGGCGCTCCCACGGTGCATCGACGCCGCGTCGCGGTGAATGAAGATGGCACTCCGATCGCGTCACCCAATCCCCAGCAGTAGCCCGACCCAAATAACACTGGCTAATCACAGCTTCGTTAAAGAATCCGCCGGGGGATTCGATAACGAAAGAGAAGGCCAGAATGCGGGAGAAAGCTACCATCGCCATCATTGCCCCGCTTGAGCCGGAAGATTTTTTCGACTTGCTGTGGCAGGGTGTTTGGGAAGCGACATTCGATCTGTCGTCGTTCGGCGTGGAAGTGCAGAATCTTACCACGCGCCACGATGACGTGCGCGAGCAGCGGAAGATCCTGGAAACATTGCTCGACAGCCGGCCCGACGGGATCGGCCTTTCGCCGGTGCATGCCACAGAACTGAACGACCTGATTGATCAGCACGTTCTGCGCGGCACGCCGGTGATCACATTCCACAGCGACGCTCCAGACAGCCAACGAGTGGCGTTTGTGCGGCCCGACCCGTACCAGGCCGGCATGCTGGCGGGCGAAGTGCTTACTAAGCTAATCCGCGGGCCTGGCCGCGTTTTGTCGTTTCCCGGATCGCTCGATGAGTACCATCTGGCGCAGCGCTACCTGGGTTTTCGCGATGGGCTGGCGCGTTTCGCGAACCGCATCGAAGAAGTGCCGTGTTGCTTCAAAGGCGACCCCGCGGCGGGAATTACGCCTCAATATCTGCAAGCATTCAGCCCGGTGGCGGGATATTACGTTGGCAACAACGATCTGATTTCGGTCGCCAATGCCATCGAACGGCTGGGGGAAGATCCTGCATCGCGAACTCCCTGCATCGGTTTCAGCAACACGGAGCACGTACGGCCGTTCCTGGAGCAAGGCGTCATTTCGGCGGTGATCGATGAGAACCGTTACCAGTTGGGGTATTTCGCCGTTCAAAAAGCCTACGAAGCAGTTCTCAAGCTAGAAACGGACGCTCCCGTCGCGGGTGTGAAAATTCCCTCCAACGTGATCTTCGCGGCAAATGCCAGCGGCGCCGGAGACTCGCTCGACAACGCTTTCCAATTGCTGGTGAAGCAACGCACCGAGATTCTGGTGTCCTACAAGACCCGTCTGGAGGAAGCCAACCTCAAGCTGCTGGATCTGGCGGTTACCGATCCGCTCACCGGCCTCTACAACCGGCGCAAATTCGACGAGACCCTGCACCAGGAGGTGAGCCGTGCGCTACGCTATGGTCCCGTATCGCTGGCAGTCATCGATCTGGATTACTTCAAATCCGTCAACGATCAGTATGGCCATCAGGCCGGAGACGACGCATTGAAGGCGGTTGCGAAGGTGCTACGGACCTGCTGCCGTACCACCGACACGTGCGCCCGATTGGGTGGCGACGAGTTCGCCATCATTCTCCCGCATTCGGACGCCAACGCGGCGGAGGTAGTGCGGAGACGCATTCAATACCAAATCGCGCGCACCCTGGTGAAGTTAGCGGACCGCGAAGTAAGCATAGGCCTCAGTATCGGCGTTGCCACGTTGCCGGGCGACGCGACCAGCGCTGTTGAGTTGATTGCCGCCGCCGATGCGGCTATGTACCAGGCTAAACAGGCTTCCCGGTGCGAACCGGCGCCCGTAAGAGAGGCATCGTAAACACTGCTTTTAGCAAACCGCCAGCAGTTTGTCCCTGAGGGTGGCTTGCAATTCGGGCGACAGTTTCTGCCCCTCGTGCGCTACGTAAAAGACATCGATGGCACGATGGCCCTTGGTGTCGATAAGCACGACGTCGATATTGCAGGCAGTGGAAGAGAAAACGGTGGCCAGGTTGTACAGCAGGCCCGGACGGTCTTCGGCGATGATTTCCACT
>PKZC01000060.1 GCA_003132905.1 Bryobacterales bacterium
TGCGCGAGCTTGTTAGCCATTTCACACCGGCATCGTAGCGCGGCACCAATGTTTGGCGGCGGTTTATGGAAGAAAAAGATCGCGTCTGCGCGGGCGCGCTTCCAGCGTCTGGCTTATTACCTTAACCGCATCGCACCGAGTGCAGCATTGTCGCTGCTTTTTCTGACCACCGCGCAGGCGGGCGATCCAGATCGCATCGAGATGCGAATTGAAATGTTTGGTACCGCGGGCATTCACGTGGCGACGAACCACACCATAGTGGAGGAAGCAGCTGATCGCTATGCGATCACGACGGATGTTGAGAGCCGAGGCATCGCTGCGCTGTTCATCGATCTGACGAGTCACTCTGAAGTCCGTGGCAGGCTCACCGACGGTGCAGCACTCCCAGAAGCATATCTGGGCGAGGTGCATCGCAACGGAGTTGTTAATCGTAACTGGGTCAAATACGCAGCCAACGGCGTGGTGATCGGCGAGTCGACGCCACCGGCCGACACACACACACCAGTTACGCCACAGCTGATGCGCGGCACCGTCGATCAGCTGACGGCCTTTTTTATGATTGAGCGCCAACTCGCCTATCGAGGCTCGTGCGTACTCAATGTCGCCGTCTTTGACGGGCGCCGCCGTTACGACCTTCACTTCACCGATGTGGCGCCCGAGGTTTTCCAAGTAAGCGCCGATCACAACTTTGCTGGTGCGACCCAGGTCTGTCACATGCAGCGCGTCGCAATCGCGGGCTTTCTGGATGACAGTGGACGAACCGAGGGAGCCTATGCGGGCGAACTCTGGTTCGCGCGGCTGTTGCCAGGCGATCTCCTGATCCCCGTTCAGATGGAGTTTAGCACTGAGTTTGGGAAAGTTACCGGGCGTCTTACCGAGCTGCGCGGGCGGGGCGTCCATCAGTTATTCACGAAGTGATAATCACCCGAGACTTGGAATTAGGACACGGGCGATCCGGGGATCGCGACAACCACATGTGCCATCGCGTGGTCGAACGCGAGGTATTGGCCGGGTATAGATACTGAAACCTTATTCGGCGACAGGATGGTTCAAAATTGCGAAGGAATCCATCAATCAGGCCAAAATGAACAGCCCGGCTCAAGGGCCGAGTTGTTCACTAAATGCGCGCGGCATTTAGGCCGTCTCGCTATTAAGTCGCTCATAACTCATTGCCGTCGCCCCAATCAATCTTCGATCTAATGGCTTCTGATCGTCGGTAACGGGCTCTTTACGAACCATGATTATCGTTAGCGCTACGTAAATGTGGGACCGTCTGGAGAGAGCGATGACAGCTGCGATTGCCGCCGTTGGTGGCCCCCCAGTCTAGAGATTATCTCGGGTGCAAGCGGGAACATGCCACCCAACCAAAAGATGTCGAATCTGTTCAGTTCAATAGACACAAGCGGCGCCGGCTCAATCAATCAGGCGCAGTTCAATCAGGCATTTCAAACGCTCGAGCCCGCCGGCAGTGTTCACAGCGCAGGGCACTAAGCGCGATTTGGAATTCGCTCGATCCGAATAGAACCGGAAGTGTATCGAAGCAAGATTTCGTCAGTACGATGAAAGACCTGATGGTGCAGCTTCGTGCTGACCCGTCGGGAGACGGCTAGCCCGGTTTCTCCAGGGCAGGCTTTGGATTCCAGCCTTCGAGTCTCTCAATATTCTGGCTTGAATTCCGCTGCCTTGCTTACGCTGGGCGCGCTCCTGCATTGGGGAGTGCTCTGATTCAAATAGTACGGCCGCGGCCCAAATTTGAGTCTGCCGTAGCCAGAGGACATGTCGCCGCCGCATACGCCGCTCTTCGTCCACAAAGAAATGCTTGAGGCCGAGGCCACGCAGCCATTGCAGCTTCGGCGACGGATTCGCCCCCGATTTGATCGTCGCCGTATAGATGCGCGGCGCAGGCAGATGCCATGACCGAAAACGGAAAGCTGAAAAGCTGAAGCATTAGCAGCCTTCATGGCTACAAGCGCGAATCATCTCTCACCAACTTTACAATTGGACCATCTTGATCTCGATCAAGTTCAATTGCCGGCCCGCGCCTCAATCTCATCATGATTCGGGTCATTCTGCGCCCATAGGGTACCGCCATAACTGCGAGGAAATACGATATGCGGTCTTGCCGCGGTCGTTGGTGCTGCTCTTGCACGTAACGATTCTAAGGCAAAGAATTTATTCTCATCTTGAATCCTTCTGGAGCGCCACAAGGAAGTACATGATGTTTAAAAAAGTTAGAGCAGCCGTTGTCGCAATTGTTGCGCTCTTTCTCATCGGCAACTCTAGCGTCGTTCACGCTGCTGAAAATTTGGTTCTTAATGTTGAAATTAAACTTCTCTCACGCGATTGGGAACACGTTAAGCTACAGGTCGACAATCGCGATGAACAGGAAAAGCAGATGGCTGTTCTTGCGCAGCATGCTGCCGATATCGCACAACGATATCAGGGCAGTCCCGAGGCGACGATTTGGGTTGGAATTATTACTAGCGAGCAGGCCTCGATGGCGAGCGAGAGTGGTAGCCCCATCAAGGCTCTCGGGCTCGCTAAACGCGCGCGCGATATTCTCGAAAAGGCTGAAAAAATAGATCCCGTGACGCTGGATGCAGGAGCGCCGACGAGCCTTGGAGTGCTTTACTATCGGGTTCCCGAGTTTCCCTTAGGCTTCGGCGACAAGTCCAAAGCCCGACATTATCTCCAGGAAGCAATCACGAATGCTCCGAACGGGTTGGATGCAAATTACTTCTATGGCGATTTTCTCTATAACCAGCACGAATATCCCGAGGCCATAAAGGTCCTCAAGCGCGCAATCACGCTGCCGGTCCTTCTCGAACGGCCGATTTGGGATCGGTCGCGACGGCTGGTGATTAAGGAGCTGCTGTCGAAGATGCAGAGCGATATTAAAAACTAAAGAAGAGACGCATATTCGAAGAGACAGAAGAACACCTTCCTCGATGCGGAGGCGATTGCCGAGGCGGTGCAACGCCCGACGATGAAGTTCGTGGCGACGAAGACCGCCGATCNNCAATCTGTGGCAGGCGGCGTGCTTCTTAGGCATGACGTACGAAATGCTAGAGGGGGTCGGTACGGCCATCACCATCCCGACTTCCAGCGGGACGCCGCAGATGCGATATCGAAGCATTCGAAGACGCCATGCGCGAGACGAGCATGATACATGCACCCTGGTACGTTATTCCGTCAAACTATAAGTGGTTTCGCGACCTAGCGATTTCAGGCATTCTCGCTGATACGCTCGATGAGATGGACCTTAAAATTCCCAAGCCTTCGGTCGATCTAAACGCAATCCGTCTCCAGTACCATTCGGCGAAGATTGAGCAAGACAAGGACCAACGGCTCGATGATCATCCAGGCGAACGGACGAAGCCGGGACCCACGCGGACACCCTAACCTCATTGCATAATTCTCAACGTGCGGCTTGCCGATCGGGGCGGTTCGCCGGAACCGGCAGAAGTCTGGCCGCCTCAAATGCAGGCTACAAAATT
>PKZC01000071.1 GCA_003132905.1 Bryobacterales bacterium
TTTCGACACAGGCTGCTAGAACGAACATGTTAACCAAGTTGTAAGGGATGCGGAAAACCGAATAACAACGGCTATCAATATTGCACGGCCTGTCATGCGGCTCACCGCAGTGGACAGAAGACAATTGCTATCCCGGTTGCCATCCTGGAAACGATGCTGGAAGGAACGCCCGAACAGTCAGCCGTCTCTGAAGTGCCCTTGATGACGCCTGAACAGACAGAGCAAGTCAGACAGTTTTGCGGAGAGTTGAAGGAAAGAGAATGATAGACCAATTCAAAGAGTGGGCAAAGTCAATCGGTGTTGAGGATGTTTCTCAGATTACATGCCATCTCTCTCAATATTTTATGGGCCTGTGGACGAACACTATTTCAAGAGACCCGATCCGGCAAAGCGAGTTCTCTTTACCGAATTCTGTAATGTACTCCGCAAAGCCGATTTCATCTTTGGCCACGACACAGAAACTGGTAATGTCTTTCTGGCCTATGGCAAGGATGTCATACAGGCTTTGATAGACGGGAAGACACAATTCGTCGCACCGATCCTAGTCAACCTTCGTCAGGCCACGCCCGAACTAGAACTTCTTTTAGTCACGTTGGACCAAGTCAAAGGCCGTAACGATTATGAAAGCTATAAAGGTGAAGCCGGTGACGCCGTCGAATGGCTTGAGAAATTGGTTGTGTTGGACGGCATGACCCGAACAAAGGCCAGTCTGACCTAAGAAACCTTGACGGTCAATAGTGTGAGAAAGAAGATTAGAGCGCTCTTAGAAGCGCACAGGAAGCCCGCCAGCGCATCGCTAGAGGCTTTCCCTGCCCTGACACTCACCCTGCAAGAATCTGTCTTTGAGGACGTAAAAAACAGACGGGTTTACACTTACCAGGAAGCCGGAGAACTTTTAGGATGTTCGGCAGAAAAGGTACGGTTAGACGCCCGTGGGTTTCCTGTCATCAAGCAAGGCAGAGCGCATGTCATTCCTGAGACCGTTTTCAAATTGATGGTGGCGTCCAGGTTGTCTGTTGCTTCTTAGGCCGTCCGTCGATTTCCCTTGACTAGCTTCAATGTTGGTTTCTTCGTGGCCGCAATCATGGCGTCATATGCTGCCTCTGATGGAATGTGGGTTGCCCGGATCGCATGTGAGTAATGAGCCTCTGTGATTTTTGTACTGGAATGTCCAAGCCAGCGGGAAACCATCTTGATGTCGGCACCAGCATTCAAAGCCGAAATTGCAAAGGTGTGACGCAGTGTGTGAGGCGTAGCATGATGGGCGAACGGCTTTTGTGGCGGCTCCTGTGCCAGCTTCAAAAGATTGTCAACCCGTTCCCTCCAATTCGTGATGGCCGTGGACTGTTTGCCGTCTCCAGTGTAGAACCAATATCTTTTTCCGCCCTGGTCACCCTTGAAGTTCAAAGCCTGAAGAGCTTGAGCCGTTTCCAGCGTGATCGGAATTCTTACCCATTCGCCGGTCTTCTGTTGGCCCATGATTTTGATGGCGTACCCGTTGCCAGATTCCCTTGAGACCAGTTGAGTATGATCCAACATGACAGCGTCAGAAATCCGAAGGCCAGAAAAACGCATGACCAACACGAGCGCCCGGAGTTCCTTACTGTTGTATTGATCCATTTGCCGCCGAAGGCTCACGAGGTCAATAGCATCAAACATCTGTTGCTCTTCATGCGGCTCAAGCCCGTACTTGGGAGATGGCTTACTCACGCCCAACTTGATGTTGGCCGCATGATTTTTTTCCAGCCAGCCTTGCTCCACGCAGAACCGAAGGAAAGAGCGAAACCGATCAAGCTCTTTTTCTTTCGTCCTGTCGCTCAAGGGCTTCTCAATGACCGTGTCAGATTGTTTGTTGTGGTTGGGGTTCAAATTTTTGAAGGACAAAAAGCATTGGGT
Source organism: Bryobacterales bacterium (assembly GCA_003132905.1). The sequence continues at coordinate 1,897 of PKZC01000071.1, forward strand.
GACGATGTCCGCTTTGTCAAAAGCGCTCAAGAGTTCGATATCATTCTCGACGCAAAATGGTTTGATGCGGTCATTCAACATGACCACATGCTTGCGGAGCGTGGCAGCGTCGATGTTCTGGCCCTTCTCGCCCTTGTAGTCCAAGTAGCGCTCTGTAGCCGTCTCGACGGTCACCCGGTTGGACTGCGGCTCAAGGTTCTCAAGTTTTTTCAGCTTGCTTTTGGCCTCGTCCCAATCGTTAGTATCCAAGGACAGGTGCCTAAACTTTTCGGTCACTCCGGTTGCACTCGAATAGACGGAACCAGAGCAAACAATCGGACACTGACAATCAGCCTTGACCGCTTTGGGTGTTGCCGGAAAGAAGATGCGGAAATTTTGTTCGTAGTCTTTGCTGCAAGCCTTACTGTGCCGTCTGTAGATCATCAGTGCCATGGGAACGTTTGTCTTATTAATAGTGTACACCAAAGTGTACATGAGAAAAACTTCGCTATAAGCATCTTTAGAATCAACAGATCGTGGCGGAAGCTAGTGGGAGTCGAACCCACCCGCGACACAAAGTGCCGCACAACTGGTTTTGAAGACCAGGCCCAGCACCGGCCAAGACTAGCTTCCAGCCGCGATTCTATCACCCAATCCGTCAATGCGACCCACTCTGACTACGTACCGGCTCCTGCGGGTCCGCAGCCACGGCGGCCGGCATCGCGCCCTTCAGCACATCGTTTGCGAAGAAGAATTTCCCGTCGCTCGGCACCATCATGATCTGCACTTTGTCCGATAATTTCTCGGCAATGATCTTCTGAATCAGCATGGGATACTCCTTCAGCGCCACGCCTTCCAGGTGCATTTTGTCGGCGTCGGCCTTCGACAGCAACTGCACGCGATCGAGATCGGCTTCGTTCATCAGCTTGCGACGCTCCAGCTCGGCCTTGCCATCGATCACTTTGGCCTGCGCCTGCGCTTCCGCCTGCTGCACCGTCGCTTCCTTTCGTGCTGCCGATTCCAGGCGCGTCTGCTCGATCTGTTTCTGCTTCAGCGGAAGTGTGTACTGCATAGCGTCCGACTGCGCCTTGGCCTGCAGCACCGTCACCTGGGCCTGCCCCTCGGCTGCTTTTACGTCACGAGCCTCTTGCGCCTCCGCTTCCAGCTCCGCTTCTCGAACTTCCTTTTGCTTAACATCCAATTCCACGCCCAACTTCTCGTTTTCCTGTTCCTTCAGCAGCACGCCCTCCAGCCCCTTGGCATACTCGGACGGCAATTGAATGTCGCGCAGCATCACTTCTTTTACTATCACGGCGTCGGGCGCCAGTTTCTGAGCGATGGTGGTGGCGGCTTCGCGGCGGATCTCGTCGCGCTTGGTGGCGAACAGTTCTCGGACCAGGTATCGCGGCGTCAGATCGCGAAATGCCGTAGCAACCACGGGTGGCACCAATTCCTTTTCCACCGGTTGCGGTAGATTGGCGTGAACATACGCCAGGCGGCGCGGATCCAACCGGAAGCGTACGGTAACAGCCAGGGCCAATTCCAAACCTTCCTTAGTTTGAACTTTCAGCACCTCGCCTTTCTTGGTATCCGGCACCAGGGTGGTTTCATAGATCTGATCCCGCAGGTCGTACGTTTCTACCGACTGTACGAGCGGGAAAACGAGGTGCAGTCCCGGATACAGCGTCTCGGGAAGCGTCCCGGAAATCTGGCTCACTCGAACACCGGCCATTCCAGCCGGAACCACCGCGATGCTTAATCCAAGAAGCAACGGAATCAAACCGACCAGCATGACGCGGACGGGCAGTCTCCACTCGACATCCGCGATGCTGATTTCCGGTTGCGGCCGACGGTACAACTTTACAAGGTCCATCGCCACCAGCAGAGCCGCAGCCCCGAACATGGCGAAGCCGAAAAATTCAAGCAGGTACTTCAGAACGATCATTGGGTGCCTCCTGCTCCGCCATACGCAGGTTGCTGGCCGCGCGCGAAATGGCGCGAAAGAGAAGATGATCGGATTACTTTGTGTCAGTTTTGAGGCGACGCGTGTTCCGCTTTAGACAGCGGCTCAACACCCGCAAGTCCTAACTCAACCGCCCGCTGCTGCATCGCTTCGATGCAGAACACGATGTGCTCATCGAGATCAACATTCAGCCCCGCCGCACCGTTGATGATGTCGTCGCGATTCACCGAGCGCGCGAATGCTTTGTCCTTCAGTTTTTTTCGCACCGACTTCACATCCACCTCGTGAATGCTGCGGCCCGGCTTCACATACGAGCAGGCGGTCAGAAATCCCGCCAATTCATCGCAGGCAAACAGAGTCTTTTCGAGCGGCGATTCGCGCGCCACTCCGCTGAAATCGGCATGCGACAAAATCGCCCGGCGAATCTCGGCGTCCACTCCGCGCTCGGCCAGAATGGGCTCGCCTTTCATGGGATGATCGGGCAGCGTGGGATGGATCTCCCAGTCGAAATCATGCAGCAGAGCCGTGACGGACCACTTGCCCTCGTCTTCGCCGAACTTCCGCGCATACGCCACAACGCATGTCTCCACAGCCAGGGCGTGCCGCCGCAGCCCGTCGGTTTTAGTGAACTCGCACAGTAGATCCCAGGCTTCTTCCCGCGTCATTGCATTGAACTCCGGTGACCATGTTAGCGGACCGCATGATATATTGAAAACGCATCGCGCGTTGTGGGCCTGTGGCGCAGTTGGGAGCGCGCTTCCATGGCATGGAAGAGGTCGTCGGTTCGAACCCGACCAGGTCCACCAATTACTTAGTCGGCTCTACGCCATTAATGGGGGCAGCCAGCCTCTGACTGACCTCAAGAACACATTACCCTAACTCGCAATCTGTAGTTTTGGGCTCTACGCCATTAATGGGGCAGCCAGCCTCTGACCGACCGCAAGAACACTCTCGCACGTCCAATTTTGGATTCTGGTATTTGCGCGGCATCTCGCTTCCGCCCAGGATAGATAAAACGAATGAGCGAGCTAGTGTTGAAACGGCTTCCGGGACTCAAAGGATCTCTCAAACGCAACTCTCCTAGGCTGGATAGATTCTTTTGTGCCTGAGTGACGGCCGCGTGAAATCTGGTCGGGCAAAGCTCGGTACCTATATGGGTACAAAACAGGAATGGGTGCTGTCAAGCGAATTTTTCAATGAGAACGCTTTATTATCGCGATCCTTCAACAAAGCGGTTATCCGGATCTCCAAATTGTCGGTGAAACAGATCCCCTAGTGCGTCGCCTCGGTGAACCCAAGCAGGTTCGGCACGGGAATCGCGAGCGATCCGATTAGCGTCAGAGAAGAGGCAGGGAAACATTATTCGTACTAGTACAATTCCGGTTTTTGGGCACAAAAAAACAACGCCCAAGGTGATAGACTTTCACCATGAGCGTCATCTGTCGATCGGCGGTTGGTTGGGGTCCAAACCCAACTGATGATTAACAGCTTCGTTCATCGCCTCCCTTCCAAAAGGAGGCCATAAAAGCCCCTGCCTGGCCCGGTGGGGGCTTTTTGTTTTGCAAGTCCACTCTAACTTACATTTTGGCGTATTGGCAAGTACTGGTACGTACCAAGGGGGGGCCACCGATCAGTATTTGCTAAATCCATCGAATTGCTAGCGTTTCAGCCCCTTTTGCTTTCGTCATTTCTTCGCCCAACGTGCCTTCGCCGCCTTCTGCGCGATCTCCTTCCCCGTTTTTCTGACATTGTGGCAAACTATGATGGTCAGTGCATTGGTTGCCATTTAATTTCGAGGGTGATTGGTACCATCTCGACCACCTTCACCCCAGAACGATCACGTATTTTCAGCCTGCACAGGGCGGCAAAATGCCGCGCTCGTACGAGGTCGATATTATATATTCGATGCATTGCTTCACGCGGGGACGTAGGGATGGCGATGCCAATCTTTTGTACAGCGACAGGCGAGAAACCCGCGTGTTTGATTTCCGGCGTTACCAGCTTTCTCTCCAACTCCCGCAGATCGTTGAGAACCTAATGGGGCGCAGATGCTATCACGCCGGGAGACAAAACTTCTTCACCGTAGAGATGCTCGACGATGAACTAAAACGCATTGAGTACGAGATCTACTTCACCGCATCGCGCGCTTCAAGTGGGCGTCTAAAGCTCTTTGTTCAAAGTGCATATGTGCGGGACAAAGCGCACGCCAACAAACCGCAGCGTAAGCCAATCGGCTTCCACGTGATCCTGTTTAACACCCAAAACAACAAGTCGATTGTTGTGCCACAATAGAAGAGGCCCCTCGAAAGGGGCCTCTTTCATCCGTAATCGGGCCTCTTGGATATCCCCACGCTTGGGTGGAGGCCATTTTCATGGCGGGATCGACGCATGGCTTTTTAGGGCCATTCCGTTCATACGCCGACACCATCATCATAGACCCTTTGCCACACAAAAATCAAGCCTGGCAAGTAAGTCTATGAAAACATTGGTATTTTATCGATCTTCAGAGTGTCAGTCGAGAACGAATCCTGAAATTAGCTCTCCACTTCTGATAAGAGATCCTTCTCGCAGGGCGAAGCCCCAAAACACCACTGAAGTGGACTCAGCGTTGGGGAAGCCGTTCGCAGTGCAGGGCCACCTTCATTCCTGGTGGCATATAGTAAAACACTCGCTGCACAACACGGAACCGATCCGCGAAATTCAGATAAACGATATCTCCAATTGCTGGAAGCGGGCCATCCTACCCTTCGATCTGGTCCGCGATAGATTCGTTTCCTAGGGAGTTGGCGAACTCAAGGATGGTGGTCGTCATTTGCAACCATCATACAGACCCCGGAGGACTACGACGGATTGACCACGCGCCGGAACGAGCGCATCAGCACGGACGCCCCTGAAGCTGAGATTTCCTACCACGCTCCGAATGCTGGGCGATGTAGAGAGCACCGACATTCGTTTCGAATTGTCGTATCCAGACGAATGCTATGGTGCGCGGACGGCGAACCGCGTTCGGAAGTAGCACTCGCGGAATTTGTGACCCGTGCAGTTAGACCGGCATGTCGATATGGAACACTCGCTTTTGCCAGTCGAAGGACACGCGGAAGTTCTCAAAGAATCCACGCTGGCCCAAGAGCGCACGCTTTAGTTCTCCCTTACTTGGATCCGGAATTGCCATCTCCATGAAGCCGGCATGTGTGGTGAAGGTCAGGGGCGTACTCTTACCGTCGTTCTTAACGGCGATGCGTGCTTCAGCGAAGCTTACTTGATGAGCATGGCTGCCGATGAGCCCCTGCACTCTTTGCGAATTGGCGCTAACTTCGCTGTAGACTACCCCGTGGGTGATTGAGCGCGCTTCCATGGCATGGAAGAGGTCGTCGGTTCGAACCCGACCAGGTCCACCAATTACTCAGCCCACGGCCGATATTACTGGGTGCGCGACATAAATGT
>PKZC01000166.1 GCA_003132905.1 Bryobacterales bacterium
TGGACTTGCCGGAGCCGGAGGGACCCAGGAGTGCGACAATCACCCCCGGCTCTACCGACAGGCTAGTTGGCGCGATCACTTGAATCTGTCCGCCGCCGGGGCGTTGGAAACTCTTCTCGATTCCTCGCGCCTCGATGATCGGCTCGATCGGTGCGGAGATCCGCTGCTGATCCTCAAAGCTCGCGAGAGGATGCTGCTCGGAGATTTCCTTGGTGATCTGCTGCCAGGATGATTCAGGCAACTCATCAAGAAACATGGAGCGCTCGACAGGGCGCATCTTCCCGACAACTGCGCTCATCCGGTCGGTCGAGAGCGTGTGGAGCAGTACAAACGTGTCGTAATACGGGAAGATCGGCGCAAGCTTGGCGGCGAACTCGGCCGGCAATCGCCGGAAGAGGACTTGCTGGTCTTGGTGCGACAAGTGGAGGAAGGTATCCGCTGCCACACTCGGATCCAACCGTTGCAGGATCGCGACGGCGCGATCCAATTGCCCTTGCGCCAGGATGGTTTCAAGCTCTTCGGCTCTAGGCCGTTTCATCGATACACCGGATACTCCGCCTTACAAAGATGAGTCATCTTCTCGCGTCGGGAGCCGCGCCTCATGTACTCTTTCGAGAATAGGTGCCACCACCTGAAGGAGTCATAGAAAAGGCATTAAGAAGTCATGAACTGCGAGGCGTCCATCGGTGAGGAATCCGGTCCAAAGTGAACGCGATTCCGGGATGATNNCGCGGTCCCTTTTTTAAGGGCACGACAAAATGCACCACATTGGGAGCGCCATGCAGATCTGAGCGATTTTACCCTAACCGTGAGGAATCCGGGCGAACGTGAACGCGATTCCGGGATGATTCCGAACGCCATTCCAGGGTGAACCCGAACAGGATTGCGGGATTAAGGTGAACAATGGTCCCGCCGGGTTGGACAAGAGCGTGATCCGCTCGTCGACGGAAGAATCAGCTTGGGTCGGCACGCACGAGAACATTTTCGTTCTGGGGCCAACTGGCGTCGGAAAAGCTTCGTTGCTTGTATTCTGGCACAGGAGGCGTGCCGCGATGGTTATTCAGCACTTTACACTCGGTGGCACCAGCAAATCGGCGATCCCACGCTGGCCGACGGCATCCGCGACGGATTGGTGCATAATGCGCATCGCATTGAGATGCGCGGAGATTCAATGCGTAAGAATCGTAGGAAGGCGAGCGGATAACCCTAGGTAACCCGTCTGGCAGCGGGATCGGTGAACGCTATGCGACTTGAACGAAGTGATCCGAGCCTGGTTGTCCAAAACGGTAGGCCCACTTACCTGTGAACGATGAATATGACTTTGCCCAAGATCTGACGTTCTGCGATCGCGCCCCAAACCCGCGAGTCGACACTGTTGTCGCGGTTATCGCCAACGAGGAAGTATTCATGTGGGCCGAGGCGGACGGGTTGATGGCTACGGTACTTGCCTTCGTCCGGTGTAAAGGAGATCCAGTGGCCGTCCTCATCATAAACGCTAGATCCGATGCGGTTAAGGGGGGCCACCCAGTCGAATTCGGCCCGGTTCAAGAGTCTGAGCGGCAACACGTGGCCATCAACGATGACGCGATTCTCGCTGAACTCAACAGTTTCGCCAGGAAGGCCGATGACTCGTTTGGAGCCGATGATAGGCAAGTCGGGATGACGAAATTGGACGATGTCGCCGCGTCTTGGGGAACTTATCTGAAGCAGTGTTACACCAGAATAGGGCAGCCGGAAATTGTAGGCAGCCTTATTAACCAGGAACGACCCGCCAATAGTGATCGTCGGCGCTGCGGATGAAGTGGTCAGTTTAAAGGCCCACACGTAACTCGGAAGCACTGCCAATCCGACTAATAGCGGAAGAGCTATACCAAGACGCCGCCGCAGTCCTGCTTGCATATACCGATAAGTATAGATCGATTTGGAACGCGTCGCCTCACGGAGCACCGCGCTGGTTCGAGGGTGTCACGGCCCGCTCCTTTTCCAGTTCAGTCCTCCCTGACGCCCGTCCCCCGATTCGGAGCGCTGTTCGCGCTCCAGGCCACTGTGCGTGACCCGACGATTCTGTGGCACATTTTCATTAGCGGGATGAGGCTGCTTAGACCTCATAGATAGTTCCCCTGCCCAGTGGCGGTCCTGACGGGGTTAAACCAAGCTGCGGCAGAATGATCCCAGAGAATAAATGTTCACCTTCGCTCATCCGTACCGGCGATACTGCCACGTGTATTTCATGGATCTGGCCTGCCGTCCAGTATTGACGAATGACGGACACGCCTTCGCCGATTCGGACGTCGCGGGAGATAGCATACAGGCATAGCTATAGCACGTCATGTCAGCTGTGAGTTCTTGAAGAGCCGCATCCTGCAGCGTGAAGAGTTTTGAAAAATATGATCCTACCCCGCTCGAATCGCCGCTGTAATCGCCGCCCCCATCCGGCTGATCGCGTGACGCAATTCGGCGATCGCGAAATGCGTGTCGGCACTTGCCGTAGACCGCCAACGAAGAGTCGTGGCCGCGACGAACGCGGCCACCGACAGCATGGGCGTGGCTTAACCCGAGCGAGGCTCCGTGAATTGGCTGCTATATCCGGCGGGAAGTATGGAGAATGCGGCGCATCAGGAAAATCGTCCATCCGGAAAACAGCGATAGCGACGCGATGCTTGGGCGCAATCCTGGCTTCACGTGCGATTAATCGAGCGCGGCGACCGGGTATGACGGGTTTGCCCTCAAATCACAGCCGCATTCATCTGAGCATCGATTTGCGCGATGGCCTCTTCGACCTGTTCTCCGCGCGATAGCCCACTCACCAGGTGAGCTTCCAGATCCTGCAGAAGGGTCTTGAGCCCATTGAGGTTCGTCGCGGTTTCTTCCAATTGGTCGCCCACGTCCTTGAATACCGTGGCCAGCCTGGACCCGGCCCCATCGGCCATTTCGATTCTACCCGTCAGATAAATGGGTCGAAGAGAATGGCTGGATGCGAGCAAGTTGATTTGCGATTCGGTCAAGGTTTTCAGCCTGTCCTTAATCGCCGACAGGCCGCCGAGGGCCCGCCCCACGGTGTCGCAAGACGATGCATGCAGCCTTCCGATTGCGCCTTCCGTCATCCGATCGATGCCCTCATTGAAGTGGCCTGCGGAGGCATGATCCAACAGTTCGTGCGCGAAACGCGCGGTCATCTCAGTCTCTAGTTTTGCAGCGCTAAGATCAAACACCACCAAATCCATGTCTTTGGCTAACTTCTCCAACGATACGGAGAGGCGAACCCCTTCCTGGGTGATTTCTCCGCTCAATTCCCGCAGCCAACCAAGCACGGGACGCAGACCCGTCGCGGCGGTTCCCAACTTATCCACCGCAATCACGCCGTTCAACGCCGATACGCGCAGCGAATCCGAAATGTCCGTTACATTCCTTGATTTTGCGCGGACGCCCTGGTTGATCTCGGCGTATATTTCGAGATCGGTAAACAAAACATTCAGCACCGCGACCAGCTTGTCGAACAGCTCGGCTTCGGCCTTGAGTGAATCCAACCGGGCCGAGTGGTTTGCCGCGCCGGAATCAGTTGCCGTGGGTGCGACGTTCGAGAGAGACGCCTCGCGGCTTTGCATCTCGACCTTCAAGACGTGTTGCATGAAGCCGTCGTAGTCGCTGAATCCCAACGCGCGAAGGCTTGTGTTCAGAGCTTCTCGCGAAGCAACGATGGCCGCCTTGCGGTCGTTCGACTCGCCTTCGATCGCTACCTCAACCGCCTTGAGCTCCGCGTAGAAGCTCTCGACAGTGGCCAGCAGCGGCGAGGTTGGCTTGAAGCGGACCGAAAGATAACCCTCCGGGATGGCGACTACCAGCGCCACCACCCAGTAGTAGCGTCCATCGTGCGCCAGGTTCTTGACAAAAGCCACCACCGGCCGGCCGGACTGAATATAATCCCACAAAATCTGAAATACGACGCGCGGCATATCCGGATGCCGAACAATATTGTGAGGTTTATTTCTAAGCTCGTCCCAGGAATAGCCGGCGATGCGCTGAAACACGCTGTTGGCACGCTGGATGCGACCCTTCAGATCCGTGGTGGAAAAGAACAATTCCTCCGCGCTGAAATAGCGCGCCTCGTTAATAAGTTTAATCAACGTAAATATTACCAGCCGCTAGTTACAACTCAATCGTATTGCGGCGGTTCCGTGTTTGCCCGTGCCTGCCCCGTCCCACCAATATGCGGACGGCCTCAATCGGCAACGCCAGCCGGGCCAAAACCCACTCAATCTCCGCGGCCGCAGCCGACGACAAGAGCGATGGCAATTCCGCCACGACAATGGCCCCACGAGCGAGTTACCCAGCTAACGGTTTTCACCCCTTCCTCCGATTCTTATCCCACCCGATTTCATTCGCTTCAGAGCACCGTCACTTACTTAATTCGACCGTGGTTTGGGTAGTTGGCGATCCTACCCAAAGCCAGCACGTGCGTGTCGCATCGTGACGAGGATCGTTGAATGCCCGGGTACAGGCTCCTAAGATTGAGGGCGACCGGTCCACTTCCAGTTACGAATCTCCGGCATGTCCTCGCCGTGCAGAATAATGTATTGCCGATGCTCGATAAGTTTGTCTCGCAGCAACTGCTTAAAATAGGCGGCGACGTTACCCAGGCGGGTCACCCTGTCCACCACGTCGCCGGCCAGGTGAAAACGATCCAGGTCGTTCAGCACGGTCATATCGAAAGGCGTGGTAGTGGTCCCTTCTTCCTTGTAGCCGCGCACGTGCAGATTTCCATGACTCCGCCGCCGGTAGGTGAGACGGTGAATCAGCCATGGGTAGCCGTGGAATGCAAAGATGATGGGCTTATCGGGGGTGAAAATCGAATCGAACTCGATGTCGGAAAGGCCGTGCGGATGTTCGGACTCCGGCTGCAGCGTCATAAGGTCCACGACATTGACCACGCGGATCCTCAGGTCCGCGAAATGTCGGCGTAACAAGTCGACGGCGGCCAGCGTCTCGAGCGTTGGGACGTCGCCTGCGCAAGCCATGACCACGTCCGGATCGAGCTGCTCATCGTTGCTGGCCCATTTCCAAATGCCGATGCCGGCCGTGCAGTGTTTGGCGGCCGCGTCCATGTCGAGCCATTGCGGTGCGGGTTGTTTTCCAGCGACAATCACGTTCACGTATTGGCGGCTGCGCAGACAGTGATCGGTAACCGAAAGCAACGTATTCGCGTCGGGCGGCAGATAGACGCGAACGACGTCCGCCTTTTTGTTGACCACGTGATCCAGGAAGCCGGGATCCTGGTGACTGAATCCATTGTTGTCCTGGCGCCAGACGTGCGACGTCAACAGGTAGTTCAGCGAGGCGATGGGCCGCCGCCACGGAATATCGCGAGTGACCTTCAGCCACTTGGCGTGCTGGTTGAACATCGAGTCGATAATATGAATGAAGGCTTCGTAGCAGGAAAACACGCCGTGACGGCCGGTAAGCAAATACCCTTCCAGCCATCCTTGGCACATGTGCTCGCTCAGAATCTCCATGACTCGGCCATCCGGCGAAACGTGATCGTCACCAGGAATCACTTCGGCCGTTGAAGTGCGATCCGTTACTTCCAGCACCGCTCCGAGACGGTTGGAGGTGGTTTCGTCCGGCCCGAAAAGGCGAAAGTTTTTCGCGACGTCATTCAGCTTCATGACGTCGCGCAAGAACTGACCCATCACGCGCGTGGCTTCCGCTTCGACGACCCCGGGCGCCGGTATCCCGACTGCGTAGTCCCGGAAGTCCGGCAGACGAAGATCCTTCAGCAGTAATCCTCCGTTGGCGTGAGGATTCGCGCCCATGCGGGCGTCTCCATGAGGCGCCAACTCGCCGAACCGGGCCAATAACGTTCCGGCATCGTCAAACAATTCCTCAGGGTGATAACTCCTCATCCAGTCTTCAAGAATCTGTATGTGCTCGGGTTTTGAGGACAATTCCGATAGTGGAACCTGGTGCGAGCGAAACGTCCCTTCCACCTGTATCCCGTCAACGATCTTCGGTCCAGTCCATCCTTTTGGCGTCCGCAGGACGATCATTGGCCAGGTCGGCCTTCCCGAGAAGCCTCCGGTCCGCGCCTGCAATTGGATCATCTGGATCTCAGATAGAATCCGGTCCAGTGTCCCCGCCAGCATCTGGTGCACAGCTTCCGGCTGATCCCCCTCCACAAAATAAGGGCGGTACCCATATCCGATGAATAGATGCGCCAGCTCTTCGGTGGGCAAGCGGGCCAAAACCGTGGGCCCGGCAATCTTATAGCCGTTTAGATGCAGGATCGGAAGCACGGCGCCGTCGTGAGCCGGATTCAGGAACTTATTGGAATGCCAACTCGTCGCCAAGGCGCCGGTTTCCGCTTCGCCATCGCCAACCACGCAGCACGCTAACAAATCGGGATTGTCGAAGACCGCGCCGTACGCATGTGCCAACGCATAACCCAGTTCCCCACCTTCGTGAATGGATCCCGGAGTCTCCGGCGCCACGTGGCTTGGAATCCCGCCGGGAAAGGAAAATTGAGTGAACAGCTGCTTCATTCCCTCGATGGTTTGCGGAACATTCGGATAAAACTCGCTGTATGTGCCCTCCAGGTAAGTGTTCGCAATCAGCGCCGGGCCACCGTGCCCCGGACCGGCGATATAGATGACATTCAGATTGTGCTTCTTAATCAGCCGGTTCAGATGAACATAGATGAGATTGAGCCCGGGCGTAGTGCCCCAATGCCCCAACAGCCGGGGTTTGATGTGTTCCAGTTTCAGAGGCTCTCTTAGCAGGGGATTATCGAGCAGATAAATCTGGCCTACAGAGAGGTAGTTGGCAGCTCTCCAGTAAGCATCGAGCAACTCTAGATCGGAGCGAGAAAGCGCATCCTTGTGCAGAGGCGTGGTATCCGTAAAATAGTCTGTGATCATAAGCCAGGGGTTCTGGGAGAGATAGTGCGCACACCTGGCCCACAATCTCTGCCCGGAGTAGCAGCGGTTTTTCTTAGCCGGCCCAGGTAATGCATCCGGCGACCAACACCGGATCGGAATCGCGATGAAACGGCTTTACTCGAACGGTGTATCCATATCGTCCGCTCTCAGGGCAAGGGCCAAATGCGGTCTCAAAAACATGCAGGTCTCCTTCGCGCGCCACGGCCTGCATCAATCGTACGAGTCCACCCGTGATGTTGTCGCTGGTGTCCAGTCTGCCAGCATAAAGCTCCACCGCGACGTCGTCGGGTGAAAGCGCCCCGAGATGCACCTTGGCGCGAGACTTGATCTCATCGCCTACCGATACCTCGCGCTGTCCGGGAGACTCAACAGATTCCACCCTCACCTGCGGCCAGCATGCGCGGACTCGGTCTTTCCAGGCGGAGAGTTGCCGGGCATTGGCCGCTCCTTGTGCCGCCAACCGAGCGTGGCGCTCGTTAGCGACCAGGTAGTAGCTTTCCACGTACTCCTTCACCATGCGATGCGCGTTGTAAACCGGGCACAAACTCCGGATGGCGGCCTTCATGCGCGCCAGCCACCTCCGAGGCAGTCCGTCGGCTTTGCGATCGTAAAATGTGGGCACCAGATCCTGCTCGAGCAGGTCGTAGAAAGCCTCCGCTTCCACCTGATCCTGGTATTCCCGGTCTTCGAATGTTTCGCGCCGTCCGATCGCCCAGCCGGGCGACAAACGGACACCCTGGATATCGGAAACCCAGGCCTCATCCCACCAGCCGTCCAGGGTGCTCACATTGAGCACGCCGTTCGCGGCTGCCTTCATGCCGCTGGTTCCGCAAGCTTCCAGCGGCCGCAGGGGCGTGTTCAGCCAAATATCGGCGCCCTGAACCAGGTAGCGAGCCACGGTCATGTCATAGTCTTCCAGGAAAACCAGGCGCGCACGGAGACCTTTTTCGCGGACTACCGCCACGATCTTGCTGATAAGCTCTTTGCCCAGGTTGTCCTGGGGATGGGCCTTGCCCGCCAGAATGATTTGGACCGGCCGATCGGCATGCTTGAGGATACGAGCGAGCCTGTCCGGGTCGCGGAGAAAGAGATTGGCTCGTTTGTAGGTGGCGAACCGGCGCGCAAAGCCGATCGTGAGAACCCGCGAATCCAGAACGTCTTCACAGGCCATCGTCTCGGCGGCGGGCGCGCCACGGCGCTGCAATTCCGCCAGCAGTCTGGTTCGTGCGAACGCTACCAGACGCTCACGGCCGCGTTCGTGGGAGTGCCACAACTCCTCCGACGGTATATTATCCGCGTGCCGCCACACCGCATTGTCGGCTGGTTCCTCCCGCCAGCGCGGCCCCAAATAGCGGTCATAAAGGTGATGCATTTCCCCGGACACCCAAGAGGGAAAGTGCACGCCGTTGGTCACGTGGCCGATGGGCGTTTCCTCCACCGGCTGGCCCGGCCACAGATCCTTCCACATCCGCCGGCTCACCTCGCCATGCAGTGCGCTGACGGCATTGCGAAAGGATGCCAGCCGCATGGCCAGCGCCGTCATGCAGAACTCTTCGTTGTTGTCGGCGGCATCGCGGCGTCCCAAGGCTAGAAACTCCTCCCACGCGAGGCCGAACGCCCGGGAATACTCTCCCAGATAGCGCCCCATCAGGCTCGGGGAGAAATAGTCGTGGCCCGCTTCGACCGGCGTATGAGTGGTGAAGATCAGGCTGGCCGAAGCCTCCTCGGCGCTCTCGCGAAACGATAGCTTCTGCTCTTCCATCAGTTGCCGTACTCGTTCGAGCGAAAGGAACGCCGAGTGTCCTTCGTTCATATGGAAAACGGAGGGACGAATTCCCAGCGCTCCCAGGGCGCGATACCCGCCTATCCCCAAAACCAGCTCCTGCCGGATGCGGGTTTCCCGGTCGCCCCCGTAGAGTTGACCGGTGATGGCGCGATCCTCCGGAACTTCGTTCCGTGCGATATTGGTGTCCAACAGAAACAAGGAAACCCGGCCCACCTGAGCTCTCCAGACTTGCGCGTGAACGTCGCGCCCGGCCAACGGCACGGCGACCGTGAGGAGCTCCCCATCCGCCCCCCGCTCTTGAACCAGTGGCAGGTTCGCGAAATCATTGTTCTCGTAGACTTCCTGCTGCCAGCCTGTGGATGCCAGCCGTTGCTTGAAGGAAGCTTGCTGGTAGAGCAGCCCAACACCGACCAGCGGGACGCCCAAGTCGCTGGCGGACTTCAAATGATCGCCAGCCAGAATTCCGAGGCCGCCGGCAAAGATCGAAAACGATTCGGTGAGGCCGAACTCCGCCGAGAAATAGGCCACCAAAGGCACACTCTGCTTCTGGTGCTCGCGGGCGAACCAAGCTCCCTCTCCAGACATGTAGGCGTCAAATTCCTGCGTGACCTGATCCAGATGAGCGAGGAAGGCGTCGTCGCCTGCGGCGTTCTGCAGCTTGGCCTGCGCGATTTTTCCCAGCATCAGGACGGGATTATGGCCGGTCGACTCCCACAGCTCATCATCGAGCCGTCGAAACAGCTCGATGGTCTTGTGGCTCCACGCCCAGCGGAGGTTGTAGGCCAGCTTGCGAAGTCCTTCCAAAGTCGAAGGCAAACTGGGAGTTACGGCGAAGGTTTGGATCGGTTTCATAGCTTCTCTGAGGGAACTTATCGGCTCTCCGATGGTTGGCAAGAGTTTCGATGGGAAACTGTCTTTGATCGATTTTATGGGTCTGCGCGTGCATCGAAGTTGGGAGATATGGGCTCCCTTAAAGAAAGGCCGAACGGGGTCGAAGTGATGTCATGACCGGGCTGTCGGAGCGGCACAGCGCTCTCGAAGAACTTCTGAAGCAGCGCATCCTGATCCTGGACGGCGCAATGGGCACCATGCTCCAACGCGAGCAGCTGTCGGTAGCCGATTTTGGCGGGGCAGTGCAGGAAGGCTGCAATGAGAATCTGACGCGTACACGACCCGACGTCGTGCTCGCCATCCACCGCGCGCACCTGGCGGCGGGAGCGGACATCGTCGAAACCAACACCTTCGGTGGCACAAAGCTCGTGCTCGCGGAATATGGTCTTGCAAACGACGCTCGAACGCTCAACGTCGAAAGCGCGCGACTGGCTCGGCAGGCCGCCGACGAATTCTCCACTTCCTCGAAGCCGCGTTTCGTCGCAGGCGCTATGGGCCCGACCACCAAGGCCATCAGCGTAAATGGCGGGGTAACGTTTCCACAATTGGTCGAGAACTTCCGCGATCAGGCCAAAGCGCTGATGGAGGGGGGCTCGGATGTGCTGTTGCTCGAAACCTGCCAAGACACGCGCAACGTCAAAGCGGCGTTAGTGGCCATCGAGCATGTCGGGAACGAACTGGGCCAACGCGTCGCGGTCATGATTTCCGGCACCATCGAAGCCACCGGCACGATGCTCGCCGGTCAAGACACGGGGGCGTTTTATGCGTCCGTCTCGCATGCTGACCTGATGTCCATCGGGCTCAACTGTGCCACTGGTCCGGAATTCATGACGGATCATCTTCGCGCGCTCAGCCAGATGTCCCGATTCCCGGTTTCCTGCTGCCCCAATGCGGGGCTGCCAGACGAAGACGGCCAGTACTTGGAAACGCCCCAGTCGCTAGCCCGTCAGCTGGAGCGCTTTGTCGATCGGGGCTGGCTCAACCTAGTCGGCGGGTGCTGCGGCACAACCGAAGCCCACATTCGAATGATCGCCCAAATGGCCGATGGCAAACGGCCGCGCGCCTTACCCCCGCGCTCGCACCGTTTCTATTTTTCCGGTGTCGAGCTGTTGGAAGCAGAGGAAAGTAATCGTCCTCTTGTGGTGGGCGAGCGGACCAACATAATCGGCTCGGGGCTGTTCCGGCAGTTAGTCGCCGCCGAAAGCTGGGATGAAGCCACGGAAATCGCCCGTCGTCAGATGAAAAAGGGCGCGCACCTGAGCGACGTTTGCCTGCAGAGCGCGGATCGCAACGAGATCCGGGACATTCCTCCGTTTTACGAAGAACTAATCCGCAAGATCCGCACGCCCATCATGATCGATAGCACCGATCCGAAGGCGATCGAGCTGGCGCTGACCTACTGCCAGGGTAAAAGCATCATCAACTCCATCAACCTGGAGGATGGCGAAGAGCGATTCCAGAGGGTCTGCCCGCTGGCCAAGCGCTATGGCGCCGCGCTGGTGGTGGGCTGCATCGACGAAGACAAAACCCAGGCCCAGGCTTTCACTCGCGAACGCAAGCTCGAAATAGCCCGGCGCTCCTATCAATTGCTTACGCAGAAATATGGAATTTCGCCGGAAGACATCCTCATCGATCCGCTCGTGTTTCCGTGCGCGACAGGCGACGACAATTCCGCTGGGAGTGCCGTGGAGACGATAGAGGCTATCGGCTTGGTGAAGGACGCGNNCTCGGTTTTCCTGCATCACTGCACCAAGGCCGGATTGGATCTGGCGATTGTCAACGCGGAGAAGCTGGAACGTTTCGCCTCTATTCCCGAGCCGGAACGGCGCTTGGCGGAAAATCTGCTCTACAACCGGCCGGCGGAGGAGTCGGACGACGAAGATCTGCGTAACGCGCCTTCCGATTGGCGCGATCAAGGCCCGCAACAGCGCGTCGCCATCAATCGATTCCACATCGCAGCTATTACCAACCATTTCCGGCAGGCGGTCAGCCGATGCAAAGAATTTGCACTGGATCTCCCGCTCAATCACCGCTTGGCTAACTTTATCGTCGAGGGAACCAAGGATGGTCTGATTGCCGCCCTGGACCTCAAGCTAGCGGAGGGCGCGGCGGCGCTGGATATCATCAACGGCCCGCTGATGGACGGCATGCAGGAAGTGGGGCGGCTGTTCAGCAACCATGAACTTATTGTCGCCGAAGTACTCCAATCCGCCGAGGCCATGAAGGCAGCGGTCAATTACCTGGAACGGTTCCTAGGCGAAGGCAAGACCTCCACGCGCGGCAAGATCATCCTCGCCACCGTCAAGGGCGACGTTCACGATATCGGCAAGAATCTGGTGGAGATCATCTTAGCCAACAACGGCTACAAAGTGGTCAACTTAGGCATCAAGATATCCCCCGAGGCGCTGATTAGCGCATATTTTGAACACCGGCCCGACGTCATTGGTCTTTCTGGGCTTTTGGTAAAGAGCGCCCAGCAGATGGCCATTGCGGCGAGCGATTTGAAAACAGCTGGAATTCGAGTGCCCCTGCTGGTGGGTGGCGCGGCGCTCTCGGAAAAATTCACCCGCGCTAGAATCGCGGCGGCGTACGGCGAAGCAGCCTGTTACGCGAAAGACACCATGGCTGGCCTCAAGCTGATGAACCAGATCATGGACCCCTCGGAACGCGACGCAGTGCTGGCGAATTGCCGTGGCAACAAACCTCCAGCGGAAGTCGCTTCTGTGGAAGCCCCTGCCGCGCCCGGTATCCCCTGCCGCAGGAGCANNCTCCGCGCCGATCTCCCCATTCCACCCGCGCCGTTTCTGGACCGTCAGTTGCGCACCGTGCCGAACCTCTCCGAAGTGTGGACCTATATCAATCCCTATATGCTCTACGGGCGCCATTTGGGCTTCAACGGGGATTTCGAAAAGGGCCTGCAAGAGCGCGATGCGAAGGCGCTAGGCCTTTACAATCGAGTCGAGGAGTTAAAACGGGAAGCCGCGAAGTTCATGGTGGTCCGCGCAGTGTGGCAATATTTCGAAGCTGAGCGCGACGGGAACGCGATCCATCTGTTCCGCCCCGGCGGCGAAACGCCGATTCACACCTTCCGTTTCGGCCGCCAAAGTGGTACGGAACTGAATCCAGGTGCCGGGCTCTGTCTCAGTGACTACATTCTTGATCCGGCCGAGGGCCACCGCGATCATCTGGTTCTNNTGGTCACTGCTGGAGCCGGCATCCGCGAACGCTCTGAGCAATGGAAGCAGTCTGGCGACTTCTTCAAAGCGCACGGCATCCAGGCCCTGGCGCTTGAAACAGCCCAGGGCTGTGCCGAGTGGTTGCATCGGCGCATCCGCGAAGACTGGGGATTCCCCGATGCCTCCACAAGCACGATGCGCGATCGATTTACTTCCAAGTATCACGGCAAACGATATAGCTTCGGCTACCCGGCCTGCCCAAATCTGGACGATCAGCAGGGCATATGGAAGCTGCTTCGGCCCGAAGAGATCGGTGTCGAATTGACCGAAGGGATGATGATGGATCCGGAAGCGAGCGTAAGCGCGCTGGTATTTCATCACCCTGATTGCGTGTACTTCAATGCCTACGAACCCGGCCCGAGGGCGGAGAATTACCGCTTAGATCCACCGGGCTTCCCCTGCTCATCAATGATGACCGGTGACATCTGGTGAGGCGATCGCGATATGGTAGCGCGCATGTCGCCGCTCGCCAACGCGAAGTAGCGCCCCCTTTTCCACCAGATCCGCAAGATCGCGCGTTGCTGTCGCTGGGGAAGCGCCGGTGATGCTGGCGTAGTTTCCCGCGCTTAAGCCACCTTTGAATCCCTCCGGCCCTTCTCGGAACATGCGCTGCAGAGCTTTCTCCTGTCGCACATTCACCTGCCCGCGCAATCGATCCAGCAGGCGAGTCTTTTCAATCAAGAACTCGACCTGCGTGGTGGTCCGTCTCTGCGCTTCAAGGATTATCCCTGCGAACCAGGTCAGCCACGCCGTCACTTCATTGCCTTTGTTCGCGGCTTCGAGCGCGGCATAATAGGCTTTGCGCCTTACGAGAATGGTCGCCGCTAGCGCTGTGAGGGTTGGCTGCCCGAAAGATTGCGCCAGCACCTTTTCGGCGATGGCACGCCCGATACGTCCGTTGCCGTCCTCAAACGGGTGAATGGACTCGAAATAAAGATGAGCGATACCGGCTCTCGTAAGGGCCGGCAGCGGGCTAGCACCCGCAGGAGCTGTGCGATTGAACCAAGCGATATACCGGGCCATTTCCGCTGGTGTCTCCCCCGCCGGTGGCGCTTCAAAATGCACTTTTGGTTCATAGAGCGGGCCGGAAACGATTTCCATTGCATCCGAACCGGTGCGGTAGCGGCCGACATCGGTGAGCCTGCCACGCTCCTTAAACAGCATCCGGTGCCAGGAAAAGAGCCTTTCGTCGGATAGTGGCTCTGCGAAGGAGCGGTAAAGATCGACCATCATTTCGGAAACCCCCTCCTCGGCGGGCCTGATTCGCCGATTGTCCGTGGCAAGGCCGAACTGGCGGCGGATGGAGGACTGTACGCTCGCCCGGTCAAGAATTTCGCCCTCGATCTCCGAGGTGGTTAGCGCCTCCGAGCTGACGAAATCAACTGTCACCTGTTCTTGATCGGTCTGGGGTAGGTGCTTCAGCGTTCCCACGAACACCCCGGTACCGACAAGGAATTGCTCCTCCGCCTTGCGTAGGGGAGCCTCATCCCAGGAGAAATTTGGCCAGTCCGATTGTTGCCAGTTCCAGGTCATGAGCGATTGGATTGTTTTCTATCGCTCATATTAGCATTATATGTGATCGATAGCTTGCGGTTATATCGCTCATGGGACGCATAAAGCTAGATAAGAGACAGGGGCCGGTGATTCCCCACTCCTTGTCGTGTGCGGCATTGCTGGATTTGTAACTGTAGAGCCGGCCGACGGCGGCGTTGGTATCTTGGGCCGAATGGCCGAGGCGATCCGCCATCGAGGCCCCGATGATTTCGGCTTTTATCACGATCAGTGGGCGCATCTCAGCCAGCGGCGGCTGAGCATCATTGACATCCAGGGCGGCCACCAGCCGATGAGCAATGAAACCGGTGCGCTGTGGATCACATTTAACGGCGAAATCTACAACCACGCGGAGTTGCGGCCGGCGCTGGAACAAGCCGGACATCGCTACCGGAGCCGGTCCGACAGCGAGACCATCCTCCACGCCTACGAAGAACATGGCAGCGAGTGTCTGCGGCTCTTTCGAGGCATGTTTGCATTCGCCATCTGGGATGCCAGGCGGCAACGGCTGTTTTGCGCGAGAGACCGGCTGGGCATCAAGCCTTTCTACTATTACTGGGACGGTCGCTTATTCGCCTTCGCTTCGGAAATCAAGGCGCTGTTGGAGCACCCGGCCATTTCCGCCGTGTTGGCCGAAGACCTGCTCCCCGAAGCGTTGGCGTTCGGCTTCACCAGCGGCGATCGCACACTATTCAAAAACATTCGCCAACTGATGCCCGGGCATAGAATGCTGCTGGATGTAGATGGCCCACGTCCGGAACTGAAGTGCGAGCGGTACTGGGATATTCCGGGTGAAGTCATGTCGTCTCCTGAAGAGCTAGACGAGCGCGGGTGGATTTCCCAGACCAGGCGGCTATTAGAAGAGTCCGTTGAGAAACATCTAATGAGCGATGTTCCACTGGGCGTATTCCTGAGCGGGGGTGTGGATTCGAGCGCTATCGCGGCGCTTGCTCAACAGCGGGCCACTAGACCGATCCAAACCTTCGCGGTGGGCTACGAGGAAGGGCGTTATAGCGAATTAAGCTATGCGCGCCGGGTGGCTGGAACCTTGGGCACGGATCATCGCGAGGTGGTTCTCGCCAGGGACGCTTTCTTCGCAGCATTGCCTAAGCTGATCTGGCATGAAGACCAGCCGATGGCGTGGCCCTCGAGCGTGCCACTGTATTTTGTTTCAAAACTGGCCTCGCAAAATGTCAAAGTGGTGCTCACCGGGGAAGGCAGCGACGAGCTGTTCGCCGGTTACGAGCGGTATCGATGGCTCGATTTGAACCAAAGATGCGCCGAGCGCTATGCGAGAGTACCTCACGGTATTCGCCGCAGGGTTCGAGACTGGATCGGCACTTCCTCTTTGCTGGCTGGCGGTTTGCGCCGCAAACTGCGCCACACCGTGCTGGGTCGCGAGCTCACGTTTGAATCCTTGTTCCTTGAAAATTTCTATTGCGCGTTCGAGGCCGGCCCCAGCTATGAGGGCTACATGTCCTATTGGAACGCGCGACAAGGTGCTTCTTCACTCGCGCGCACGCTCTATGCCGACCAAAACACTTATCTGGTGGAGTTGCTACTAAAACAGGATCGAATGAGCATGGCCGCTTCCATCGAGAGCCGCGTGCCCTTTCTCGACCACACGCTGGTAGAGTTCGCCGCGCGCATTCCCGACAACCTCAAGATTCGCGGGCGCACGCAAAAGTATGTTCTCAAAGCGGCCGTAAGTGATTTACTCCCGCCCGATATTGTTCACCGCAAGAAGATGGGCTTTCCTACTCCGCTGGCACAATGGCTGCGCCATCCAAGCGCTGAACCGCTCTACGCAAGGTTGCGGTCGGCCGATGGGCTTCTCGCGGCTCACCTCGATCTTCGCCAAGTTGACGCGCTGATCGAGCGCCATCGTTCGGGACGCGAGGATGCCACCGATCGCATCTGGCGGCTTCTGAATCTCCAACTGTGGGGCGATCTGTTTCTGACCGGCCGGCGCGAGCAGGTTTGGACTGAAGCAGCGGCGCTGGCATGAAGATCCTGTGGGTGAAATCGGATTTCTTACATCCCACTCAAGGCGGCGGCCAGATCAGAACGCTCGAAACCCTGAAGCACCTGCACCTGAGGCACGAGATCCACTTTGCAGCTCTCGATTTGCCGCAACCGGGCGTGGGGCTCCGGAAGAGCTCGGAATATTCGACGAAAGCGTATCCGATAACGCATCCGGTCACCCGAAACAGTGGCCCCCATTACTGGGCAGAGCTAGCCGCCGGGGCTTGCACCGACCTGCCCCTTGCCATGCGACGCTACCGGTCGCGCGCTTTGCTGCGTCAAGTGGAGACACTCACACGCCGGGAGAAATTCGATGCGGTGGTGTGCGATTTTCTGGCATCGGCGGCCAATATTCCAGAGCTAAACGGCGCGGTGCTGTTTCAGCACAACGTAGAGTCGAGCATCTGGAAACGTCACATGGAATATGCGCCCACCCTATGGCATCGGGCTTATTGTCGGGAGCAATACCAAAAAATGCTGCATTACGAGGCTGCGGCTTGCCTCGCCGCCAAGAAAGTAATCGCGGTTTCTGACGCCGACGCTCGGGCTCTTCACTCGCTTTATGGCGCCTCGCGCGTATGTTCCGTTCCCACCGGTGTGGACGTTGCATATTTCACGCCCCCACGCAGCATGCCCCCCGAACAGGACCTGTTATTTCTCGGCGCAATGGATTGGCGGCCGAACATTGACGGGCTCCGCTGGTTTGCCAGCCAGGTTCTCCCTCTCATACGCGCCCGCCGGCCGGACTGTTCGCTGCAAGTAGTGGGACGCCATCCGGGGGCGGAGGTCCGCGAACTCGCTCGGTGCGATCAGCGCGTACATGTCACGGGTACTGTGGCCGACGTGCGCCCCTATCTGTGGAAGTCGGCTGTGTCCATCGTGCCGCTGCGCATCGGCGGGGGAACACGCCTGAAAATCTACGAAGCAATGGCCGCGAAGGTCCCGGT
>PKZC01000251.1 GCA_003132905.1 Bryobacterales bacterium
ATCGTTCTTCTGATCGGTTTCTTTAGCGGCTTCGTAATCACCATGCAGATGTCGAGAGCCTTGGCGCAATACGGCGCTACTGGACAAGTGGGCCAGATCGTGGCGATAACCCTGGTTCGAGAATTGGGCCCCGTGCTGACGGCATTGCTGGTGGCGGGCCGGAATGCATCCGGTATCGCCAGTGAACTCGGATCGATGAAAGTGACCGAGCAGATCGACGCTATGCGCGCCCTGGGTACCGATCCAATTCAAAAGCTGGTAACTCCGCGCATGATCGCAACGTGCATCATGCTTCCGCTGTTGACCATTGTGGCCGACTTTGTCGGCTTAATCGGTGGCTACGTCATTGCATACTTCTCAATCGGCCTCACAACGTCTGAATATTGGACGAATGCATACCAGGCGCTGGAGTATAACGACATTGCGCAAGGGCTGCTGAAGCCTTTCGTTTTCGCTTTCATCATTTCCCTGGTGGGCTGTTTTTACGGCCTGCGAACCACGGGCGGCACGCAAGGCGTGGGTCTGGCCACTACCAAAGCGGTGGTCGCTGCCTCCGTCTGGGTGTTCGTCATCACCTCTTTGATCACGCGCGTTTTCGTGAATTTGCACTGACCATCGAGCGGCGATGAGCCATCCATCCAGCCCACCGGCCACAACTCTTCTGAAGTTCGAGGATGTGAACATGCGCTTCGACGAAATCGTCGCGTTGGATTCGGTTTCATTCGAACTTTGCGCCAGTGAAACACGCGTGGTGCTGGGCGCGGCAGGTAGTGGAAAGACAACCTTGCTCAAGGCCGCCATCGGACTGATTCGTCCCGACTCGGGAAAGATCTATCTGTTGGGTCAAGAGATTACCGGGCTCAAGGAGGCTCAGCTGTTTCATATTCGTAGCGGCGTGGGAGTGCTTTTTCAGGAGGGCGGATTGTTCGATTCGGTTACCGTTGAAGAGAACGTCGCTTATCCGCTGCTGAATCGCACCAAGCACCCCGACACCCTGGACGAAGCGGAAACAAAGGTACGTGCAGCTCTGCGCTTTGTGGAACTGGAGCAAACCCTCGAGCAGTACCCGAGCGAGCTATCGGGCGGCATGCGGCGTCGCGTTGGTATCGCCCGCGCAGTGGTGAGCGAGCCTCCGCTGGTGCTCTACGATTCGCCTACCGCCGGGCTCGATCCCATCACCGCCAACCTCATCATGGCCCTGATTGCCAAGGAGCGCGACTCCAGAGAAACCGCCAACCTTATCGTCACGCAGCGTTATCAGGATGGGCAATTGATGGCCAACTTTCGATACAATCGCAACAGCGGACATTTGGAGCCAGCATCCAGTAACGGAGCGGGGGGAGATAATGGTTCCAATCCAACGCGCACTATCTTTATGGTGATGAAAGATGGGCGGGTGGTTTTTGAGGGCACCCAGCACGAACTAGAGGCGTCTCAGGACGATTACGTCCAGAAATTCGTTCCGAAACATACATAAATTATGGCGATTCAGAACAGGGCCACCTGGGCGCGACTCAAAGTAGGCATCCTGGCGATCTTCGCCATGACCATTCTGGCGGTGCTCATCTTCCTGATCACCGGCCAGACGAATATTTTTGAGCGCCAGGTGGTGATCTACACCTACATGGCCGATGCGGCCGCGCTCACCAACGGCGCGCCGGTGAATTTGGACGGCATCCCGCTCGGCAAGGTGAAGACCATTCGCCTCTCCGGCTCCAAAGATCCAATGCGCCTGGTTCGCATCGATATGCAGGTACCCGAGAGCCAGCTCAAAAATATCTCCACCGATTCGCTGGCATCCATCAGCTCAGCCAACGTTCTGGGCACCAAGTACATCAACATCAAGTCCGGCAAAGGCAGTATGGCCATCGGACCCGATCAGGAACTTCCCAGCGTCAACACCGGCGAAATACAGGACTTGGTCCAGCAGGGTTTTGGCGTTATGAACTCGCTGCAGGATACCGTTCAGCGCGTGGACAAGATCGTCGGCTTGGTAGAAAACGGACAAGGCAGCATTGGGAAATTGTTGGTGGACGAGACGCTCTACAACAATCTTCTTCAAATCCTGGCTCAAGTGAAAGCACTAGCGGATACGCTAAACAGCGATAAAGGCACGCTAGGAATTTTGCTCAATAATCATGAGCTCTACGATAATTTCGCGGCGACTTTGGGCCGCGTCGATACTATGCTGCAACAATTGCAGAATGGCGAAGGGACAGCGGGCAAACTGCTGAAAGATCCCGCGCTTTACAACGAAACGCAGCAAACCATCGCGGACGTGCACAAGCTTGTGGATAATCTGAACGCCGGCAAGGGAACCGCCGGACAGCTGCTCACGAGCGAGGATCTCAGCAACCAGATGAAGGCCACCATCGCGAAAATCGACTCCGTGATCGATAAGGTCAGCTCGGGTCAGGGAACCATCGGCCAGCTGCTGGTGAATCAACAGTTGTTCGACAATCTGAACGGCGCCACGCGCGAGATGCACCTGCTGATGCAGGATTTCCGCGCCAACCCCAAGAAGTTCCTGCGAATCAAGCTCGCGATTTTCTAAGAACATCGGTTTTGAAATACCTGATCCCCAACGCCGACGATTTCGGCTACACGCGCGACGTGAACGACGGAATCATCCATGCTCACCGGCAGGGAATACTCACCGCAACCACGCTGATGGCTACAGGAGCCGCGTTCGATCATGCTGTTATGCTGGCGCGCGAGAACCGGTCGTTGGACGTCGGAGTTCACTTGGTGTTGGTGGGCAGCGAAGGTTTTCCAGCTACCGTCGCACAATTGATCCGGCAGATCGCGCTGGGCCGCATCCGCATCTACGATGAGCTGGCTGCTCAAGTGCGTAAAGTGCAGAGCGCCGGTATTCAGCCTACTCACCTGGATACGCACAAGCACACGCACTTGTTGCCCCCGGTGCTGAACGCCGTGGCTCGCATCTCGTCCGATTTTCAAATTCCCTGGGTGCGCCGCCCGTTCGACCTGCCGCTGAATGCCGGCGCGGTGCCCTGGAAACGGCGGGTGGTTAGCAAGACTCTTGGACTGGCGCGCCCCCGGTTCCATCGTGTTTTGGGGCGCTACGGATGCCGCACTACCGATCATTTTGCAGGCTTTCAACTCACCGGTTGTTATGACGCGGCCGAACTGGCGCGCCTGATCCGGCAGCTTCCCGAAGGCATCACGGAATTTATGTGCCACCCGGGCTTTTGCACTGCCGAGCTGCAAGCTGCCCGTACTCGCCTGAAGGAAAGCCGCCGCCGCGAATTGGACGCGCTGCTAAGCCGGGAAGTCCGTGGGGCGCTCGACGAATCCCAAGTAAAGCTGACTCGCTACGCGGAAATCCGTTAACGTGGGAAACAGAGAACATGCCAGCTCTTCCAGCCAACACCCTTCCGCCCATCATCGATCGCGAATTGCTTTTCGGCAATCCTGAGATTTCCGGGGCGCAGCTTTCGCCCAACGGCAAATATATCGCCTTCATGAAACCGTGGAAGGAGACGCGCAACATCTGGGTGAAGCAAACGGATCAGCCCTTCAGCTCCGCGCGGCTCATGACCACCGAGACCGCCCGCCCCATTGGAGATTATCTCTGGAGCCGCGACAGCCGGTACATCGTCTTCGTGAAAGACAATGCCGGCGACGAAAACTTTAACGTATACGCGGTGGATCCGAGCGCCCATCCAGAGCCCGGCGTCCCATCGGATGAAAGTGCTCCGCCTTCGCGCGACCTCACCCATCTAAAAGGCGTGCGCGTCATGCTGTTCAGCGCGCCTAAGTCGGATCCCGATGTCCTTTACATCGGCCTCAACGATCGCGATAAATCCTGGCACGATCTTTATAAGCTTCAGATCTCAACCGGCGAACGCACGCTGATCCGCCAGAACACCGATCGTATCGCGCAGTGGATTTTCGATCTTAAAGGTAATCTTCGGCTTGCACACCGCGTTCAGGACTCTGGCGATCAGGAAATCCTGCGCGTGGACGAGAGTGGTTTCACGCGCATCTATACATGCACGGTCTTTGAATCTTGCGACGTGATTCGGTTCCATAAGGATGGGCGGCGCGCCTATATTCAAACCAACCAAGGCGATCTGGATCTTACGACGCTTGCGCTGCTCGATCCGGCCACAGGCCAGCTAGAGATTGTGGAATCCGATCCACTACAGCGCGTTGATTTCGGATCCGCGTGGTTCTCTGACGCAACCGACGAACTGGTGGAAACCGAATACTCGGACGATCGCGATCGCCGCTATTTCAAGGACGCCGCCTTTGAAGCCGACTATCGCTGGCTGGAAACCAAATTCTCGGAGAAGGAGATTTCGCTCACTTCCAGCACCCTGGACGACGGCCAATGGTTGATCGCCGCGCATGGCGACGCGGAGCCCGGCGAAACGTATCTTTTCGACCGCAAAACGCGTGAGCTTTCGTTTCAATACAAGATCCGCGAGAAATTGCCGCGTGAACCGCTCGCGCCCATGCAGGCGGTCCGCTACAAATCTTTCGACGGCTTAGAGATTCCCGCGTATTTGACCGTGCCGAAGGGCGTGGAACCCAAGAATTTGCCGGCTCTCATCGTGGTGCATGGCGGCCCTTGGGCGCGCGACGATTGGGGCTACAACGGAGTGGCGCAGTTCTTCGCCAACCGCGGTTATGCCGTCTTCATGCTCAACTTCCGGGGGTCCACCGGCTTCGGCAAAAAGTTTCTGAATGCCGGCAATGCCGAGTGGGGCAGGAAGATGCAGGACGACGTCACTTGGGGCGTGAAATACCTGGTGGCCGAAAGCATCGCCGATCCCAAGCGGATTGGCATTTTGGGCGGCTCGTACGGCGGATACGCCGCGCTGGCAGGTGTCGCTTTCACGCCCGATCTGTATAGCGCCGCTGTTGACATTGTTGGTCCGTCGAATCTAACCACGCTGCTTTCCTCGATTCCGCCATATTGGGAAGCCGGCCGCAAGATCATGTACGCGCGCATGGCAGATCCCGAAACGTCCGAGGGCAAGAAGTGGCTGGAAGAACGCTCGCCTCTGTTTTCGGCCGAGAAAATCAAGACGCCACTCATGGTGGTGCAGGGGGCCAACGATCCGCGCGTGAATCGCCGCGAGGCTGAACAGATTGTCATCGCGCTCCGCGATCGCGGATTCCCCGTGGAATACCTGCTGGCGCCCGACGAAGGCCACGGCTTTGCCCGGCCCGTGAACAATCTCGCAATGTTCATGGCCGTCGAAAGATTCCTGGCCAAACATCTGAAGGGCCGCTATCAGGAGGGTGGTTCGCCGGAGGTGTTGGCGCGTTTACTCGACATTACGGTGGATCCGAAAACCGTAGTGATCTCAAAAACGCTGGACGCATCGGCGGTGGGCGTTCCGCATGTCACGGCCGAGCTGACGCCCGGCACTTACCACTACGATGCCAAGCTCGCCATGGGCGATCAGCTGATGGCGCTGAAGCTTTCCACCACCATCGAGGATGCCGGCGGCGTCTGGACGGCCCAAGAGACCATCGACACGCCGATGGGTGAAATGCTGGATCACGCCACTCTGGAAAAGGGTAGCCTTACGCTCCAGAAGCGGCATGTCAACCAAGGCCCGGTAACCATTGACGTCGAATTTTCAGATGGCAAAGCTACGGGTTCCGTCGAAATGGATGGAGAAGATAAACCTATTTCCGTGGATCTGGATGGCCCGCTGTTCGCTGACGCTGCGGGGTCTAGCTTTGTGATCGGATGTCTCCCGCTAGTCGACGGTTATAGCACTGCTTTTCGCAATTTCGACGTACAGAAGCAAAAAGTGAAGCTGATGCAGTTGCACGTAGCGGGGGCGGAAGCCGTTACCGTCCCAGCCGGCACGTTCGACACGTTTAAAGTGGAGTTGTCGGCGGCCGATGGCGGTCCCGATAAACTAACGGTCTGGATCGCCAAAGAAACGCGAACTCCGGTGAAGATCGCCACCTTAATGGTTGAAATGGGCGGCGCGACCCTCACTGGCGAGCTGTTGCCTCAGGGCCTGCATACTCCCCGCCTTGATCAATAATGAGTTCGGAAACACGCAGGCGCGTCACAGCAAGTTCCTCAACGTGAAGGGACTTGAAAACAGCGCGTCCGACCAGGAGTTTTCGGACCGCTAATGCGCCAATTGCCAGGGCTCCAATCGCGAAAGCCCCAATCGCCACCGCCCCGACGGCGCCCGCAGCTGCCGCAATGCCTCTTGTTGCCGTAAGGCCTCGATAAGGTTTCGATTCAATGCTTCGTTTCATAACAGTATTTTGACTCCTCTAGTACCGGCGCGACATCTTATACGTGTATAATGAAATTGTCGAAAGTGACCAGTGGGCGAAAGCCCACTTTTTTATTGCAATAGGTTGGAATAGATCGAAGCGGATGTCGCTCATTGCCAAAGACGAGATTGTCGCAAAGATCGCGGAAATCGCCGAGCGGGTTGCCGATCCGGAAGGGATCGAGATTGTTGACGTGCAACTACTAGGAGCGGGCCGCGGCCGGCTGCTGCGCATTTTCATTGACCGGTTCGAGGGCTCGCCTAGACCGGGATCTGGCGGTGCTTCGGACGATCGTCCGCTGGGCGTCTCTCACGCCGACTGCGAATTTATTTCGCACCAGGTAGGAACTATTTTGGATATCGAGGACGTCATACCTGGGGATAGTTACACGCTAGAGGTCAGTTCGCCGGGCCTTGAGCGTAAGTTATCAAAAGCGAAGGACTTCGAGAGATTCGTGGGTCAGAAAGCAAAAGTCGTGCTGCGGGAGCCGGTAGAAAACCAGCGTCGCTGGGAAGGCAAGCTGGCCGGAATCTCGCAGGGCATCGTTGCTCTGGAAATTGCAGCGCTTGAGCCAGCCGCCGGAAGAGTCATCCACTTCGCGCTGGATCAGGTCCAAAAAGCCAACCTGAAGTTTGACTGGTAATTTTCACTCCCAGACAGTTTGAGAAGAGGAAACAGTGGCTAGTATCTATCAGTCCATTGAGATTTTGAGCAAGGAGAAGGGCATTGACCCGCAGATCGTTATCGATGCGGTGAAGGATGCCATGCTGGTGGCCGCCCGCAAGCACTTCCGCACCACCGAAGATCTGGTGGCGGCATTTAACGATGCCACCGGTGCGCTCGAAATCTACGGGGTAAAGAAAGTAGTAGAGACCGTCCAGGATCCTGTGAAAGAAATCTCCCTGGGCGACGCGCAGCGAATGGATCCCGAGGCTCAATTGGAATCGGAAGTGAGGTTCCCCAAGCCCACCGAGGCGCTTGGCCGCATCTCGGCCCAAACCGCCAAGCAGGTGATTCTGCAAAAGGTTCGCGAAGCCGAACGGGAGACTATTTTCTCCGAATATTCGGGCCGCGTCGGTGAACTGGTCAACTGCATGGTGAAACGCATCGAGGGTCAGGATCTGATCGTCGATCTCGGCAAAACCGAAGCCCGTCTGCTTAAGAAGGAACAAAGTAAACTCGAAAACTTCAGCGTCGGCGATCGCGCCCGTTGCGTGATTCGCAGCGTGGAAAAGGCCGGTAAGAACGCGGGTGTCATCGTTTCCCGTGCCGCGCCGGAGCTTGTGATGCGCCTGTTCGAACAGGAAGTCCCCGAGATTTACGACAACACTGTGGTCATTAAAGGCTGTGCGCGCGAAGCCGGAGAACGCACCAAGATCGCCGTGGTTAGCCGGGATCGCGATGTGGATAGCGTGGGTGCCTGCGTGGGAATGAAGGGCATGCGCGTGCAGTCCATCATCCGCGAGCTGCGCGGCGAAAAGATCGACATCATCGAGT
>PKZC01000106.1 GCA_003132905.1 Bryobacterales bacterium
GCGAGTGAATCCGGAGAGACGCGCTGTTTCGAGCGCGCCAACCACGCCCCCGGCGGGTCCCGAGAGCACGGTGCGGATGGCGTGACGGCGCGCTTCTTTGGTGGTCATGAAGCCGCCGTTCGATTGCATGATCGCGATCCGCTGGCGGCTGCCGCGTTCCAGCTCCGCTAGATATTCGTCCATCAGCGGACCTACGTACGCGTTGATCAGCGTAGTGGAGGAACGCTCGTACTCGCGAAACTCGGGGCAGACATCGTGAGACGTGCACAGATAGCCCAGGCCTTTGAGCGCCATGGCGACGCGTTTTTCATTAGCGGGATTACGATATGCGTGTAGGAAGCACACGGCGATAGATTGAACGCGCGCGCGCCGCAGCCGAGTCTTGAGGCGCGCAATTTCGGCGGCAGTTGGCGATTCGGCGATGGTGCCGTCGAAAAACGCTCGTTCGCGGACGCCGAAACACATGCCGCGCGGAATAATCGGCGGTCGAAGCAGGGGCGTAAGGTTATAGAGCTCGGCGCGATTCTGACGCCCAATGTGAATCACGTCTTCGAAACCGGCCGTCGTCACGAAGGCTGTACGCGCGCCCTTGCGCTCGAGCAAAGCGTTGGTCGCGACCGTCGATCCGTGAACCACCTCGGCATCCCGATCCGCCGTAGCTTGCGCCAAACCGGCCAGAATCACGCTGGCAGGAGACTTGGGATTTGAACGTAGCTTGAATGTCTCAATCGCGCCATCGTCACGGCAAACGATGAAATCGGTGAAGGTTCCGCCAGCGTCGATTCCGATGCGCATTGATTTTCGGTCATGATAGCAGTAGGGTGATAGAACTCGCGAATGTCAGCAAGGTTTTTCAGGGGAAGCGCAAAGTCACAGCATTAGAGGGCATCGATCTCTCGATCGGACAAGGCGAAATGGTGTCCATCGTGGGACCCTCGGGCTCCGGCAAATCCACGTTGCTGAACTTAATCGGTGGATTGGACACAGCATCTTCGGGCGAAATCGAAATCGATGGAAGGCGGCTCAGCGGACTTTCCGACGACCAACTGACCAAGCTGCGGCGCGACAAGATCGGATTCATTTTCCAGTTCTTCAACCTGCTGCCGACGCTCAGCTGTTTTGAAAACGTTGCCATCCCACTGCATCTGCGTGGCTGGCCGAAGAAGAAAATCGAAGAGCGCGCCAACGAGTTATTGAGCCTGGTGGGCCTCTCCGCGCGGCGGGAACATTTACCAGACGAGTTGTCGGGCGGCGAGCGCCAGCGCTGTGCCATCGCGCGTGCCCTTTCGGTTTATCCGCCGGTTCTGCTGGCTGACGAGCCCACCGGCAATCTGGACACGCACACCGGCGCGGAGATTCTGGCGTTGATTCGCGACCTGCACGAGCGGTTGGGTTCCACGGTGCTGATTGTCACGCACGATATTCACGTGGCCGAAAGCTGCGCGCGGCTGGTGGCCTTGCGCGACGGGCGCATTGAAGAAGACCGCGCAGGCAAAGTGCACGTACCTATTCATGATCCTGCTGAAACTCATTAGCTGGCCGTATGTCCGCCAGCATCTGCCGCGCTGGCTGCTGACCATAGCTGGAATCGTCCTCGGGGTCGCGGTCTTTGTTGGTATCCACACTGCAAATCAGTCGGTTGTGTATGCGTTTCATCAGACCGTGGATCGCATCGCCGGGTCGACGCAATTGCAGATTTCGGCGGGCGAGACGGGATTCGACGAAAATGTTCTGGACCGCGTGCAGGCCGTGCCGGAAGTGCGCGTCGCCGTTCCCGTGATTGAAGCGGTGGTGAACACAGGCGTCCAGGGGCAAGGCAATCTGCTGATTCTGGGCGTCGACATGCTGGGCGATCGCAGCCTGCGCGATTACGATCTGAAGTCGAGCGATCAAGGCGCGGACGATGCCATCGACGATCCGCTGGTGTTCCTGGCACAGCCCGATTCGCTGATGATAAGCGACACCTACGCGCGTGAAAATCACTTGGTGGTGGGCGCCAAAGTCCCCATGAGCACCATGGATGGCCAAAAGCTGTTCACCGTTCGCGGCATCATGAAAGCCGGCGGACTGACTAGCGCCTTCGGCGGGAACCTGGCCGTGATGGACGTTTACGCCGCGCAGAAAGTTTTCGGCCGAGGCCGAAGGTTTGATCGCATCGATCTTGCCGTGAAGGATGGCGCAAATCTTCACGACGTCCAGGCGAAACTCGAAGCGCTGCTGGGCTCCGGCTTTCAGGTGCAAGAGCCGTCGGCGCGCGCGCAGCAGTTCGATTCCATCTCGCGCGTCTACACGATGACGGCGAATATCACCAGCGTCTTCGCGCTGTTCATTGGAATGTTCATCATCTACAACACGTTTCAGATCGCCGTCACGCAGCGGCGCTCGGAGATCGGAATCTTGCGAGCCTTGGGCGCCACACGGCGGCAGATTCGCACGTTGTTTCTGGGCGAAAGCGTGGTTGCGGGATTGTTCGGATCCGTCCTTGGACTGCTGGTGGGAATCGCAATCGCTCGCGGCATGACCGGATATATCGGATCGCTGCTGGGCGAGATCTACGGCATCGCGCAAAAGGCTGACGAGATTTCGACCAATCCGATCCTGATGACTTTCGCCGTGGTGCTGGGCGTGATCACAAGCGTGGTGGCGGCAATCATCCCAGCGCGCAGCGCGGCGCGTCTCGATCCCGTGCAGGCGTTACAGAAAGGCAAGTACCAGCAGCTAAGCGCGGGTGAGAATCGGGTGCGCAGGATTGCTGCGCTGGTAGTCGCAATTGCCGCGGCGGGGTGTCTGCTGTTCGAGCGATATCGCATCTTCTTTTATGTCGGCGACGCGCTGGCGATTCTGTCGGCGCTGCTGCTAACGCCCACCTTCGCGCTTCTGTTGGCCCGCGCTCTGCGTCCTTTATTACGCTGGCTGCGCCCGGTGGAAGGCACGCTCGCAGCCGATAGCTTGTTGCAAGCGCCGCGCCGAACGTCGGGGGCGGTGGCAGCGCTGATGCTGTCGCTCGCGTTAGTGGTAGCGCTGGGTGGCTTGACGCGCGCGAGTTACGATTCCATCTTCGGATGGCTCACCGTAGCGCTCAACCCGGACCTCTTTGTGTCGCCTTCGCAAAGCCTCACACAGCGCGATTTTCGTTTTCCAGAATCGATGGGCGCTCAGTTGCAGGCAATCTCCGGTGTTGGCGAAGTGCAATTGGTGCGTGACGCGCGCATCGAGATCCAAGGCAAGCCCACCATGTTTGTCGCGGCCGATATTCGCGATCTTCGCAAACATGCCACGCTGCCGCCGGTGGCCGGTAATACCGAAGATATGTTCCGGCGAGCGGAGCAAGGCAAGGCAGTGCTGGCTTCGGAAAACTTCGCCATGTTGCGTGGGTTCAAACTCGGCGACGTGGTGGATATCCCGAGCCCCAGCGGCGTTCTGCACTTGCCCATCGCCGGCATCGTGACGGATTACTCAGATGAGCAAGGCAGTCTGCTGGTGGATCGCGCGCTCTATAAGCGCTATTGGAACGACAGCGCCGTAAACGTGTTCCGTATCTATCTTGCGCCTGGCGCAGTGGAAGCCGACGTGAAGCGCCGGATACTGGAAAAGTTCGGCACCGAGCGGCGGCTATTCGTGCTGACCAACCGCGATGTGCGCCGCTACATTCTGCGCTTGACCGATCAATGGTTCGGCATTACTTACGTGCAGATCGCGGTCGCAGTTTTAGTCGCGATTCTGGGCATCATCAACACCCTGACGGTTTCCATCACCGATCGAAGGCGGGAGTTGGGAGTGCTGCAGGCCGTCGGCGGCCTTCGCAATCAGATCCGCGGAACCATTTGGCTTGAGGCTCTGGCAGTAGGAACCGTGGGATTGATCTTGGGATTGGCGCTCGGCGCGCTGCAACTTTATTACAGCCTCCACATCTCGGGCGAAGACATGGCCGGGTTGCGGCTCAATTACGAATATCCGTATTCCATCGCGTTGCTGCTATTGCCCGGCATCTTGTTGGTGGCATTCTTATCCGCGATTGCACCCGCGGAAACGGCAGTTCGAGGATCGTTGGTGGAAGCGCTCGAATATGAATAGACTTGTTGCGCTGTGCCTTCTCACCGCTGCTCTCGCCGCAGCGCAGGACGCGCGGCAAATCATTGCCGAATCTGAAAACCGCTCGCGATCCAAATCGCAGCAGTACGAAGGCACGCTCGAAGTGATTGGCGCGTCCAATAAAGTGAGCATCAAGCGCTGGGAATACCGTCGGATCGGTTCATTTGGCGCCAGCAAAGCGATTCTGCGGTTCACCGCGCCGGCCGAAGTGAAAGGCGTCGCTCTGCTAATCGTCAACCACACCGACCGCGCTTCAGATCAGTGGATGTGGACGCCCGCCATCGAGCGCGACCGCCGCATCGCCACGCAAGACCGTTCCACGCGATTCTTCGGCACCGACTTCAGCTTCGAAGATCTGGAAGAGCGCGACGTCGATCAGTTCGACTATAAGCTGATCGGTGAGGAGGCCATCGATGGCGCCTCCTGCTGGAAAATTGAATCGAAACCCAAGCAGTCGAAATCTTCGCAGTACACGTCGTCACTGGTTTGGGTTCGCAAAGACAACTTCGTGGCCGCGCAAATCGAGAGCTATTCCGGGGACAAACTCATCCGCCGCATCCATTACAGCGATATTCAAAACGTCAGCGGCATCTGGACCCCGCGAACACTGGAAGTCTACGATGCCAGTCGCAAGAGCCGCACCGTGCTGAAGCTAGAAAAACTGGAATACAACGTTCCCATGAAGGACGAAGACTTCACCATCGAGGCGCTTCGGCGTGGGTAAGCTGGCGCGGGCGCTCTTGCCTGTGCTCTTGTCGCTCCCTGCAGCGGCGCAAAACTTCACCCAGCGCGGATTCCTGGCGTCCAGCCTGTCGCTGTATCCCGACACTGCGCCCAATGACAGCAGCCACGCCATCGATGACAGCCTGTTCCGATATGAAGCGTCCTACAAGGCAGCTTCATGGCTGCGATTATCCGGATCGTTCGACGCCCGCTTCGACACGCATGAACAAGTGGAACGCACCGCGCATCTGGATTGGCAAGACCGTTCGCTGCAGCGTCCCGCGCTGTCGTTGCGCGAGTTCAACGCCACCATCACACAGGGCAAACTGACGGCCGAATTCGGCAAGCAATTTATCCGCTGGGGCAAGGCTGACATTCTGAATCCGACGGACCGCTTCGCTCCGAAAGATTGTCTCACCGTCACCGATCCCGATTTCCTGGCTGTCCTCGCCGCGCGCGTCACCTATGACACGGGCACGAATTCGTTCGATTTCGTCTGGCAGCCGCGTTTCACCCCCAGCCGCACGCCGCTGATCAACGAACGCTGGACGGTGCTTCCCCCGGCTGCGGATGGCCTTGCACTGACGGATCTCGGCTCCCGGTTCCCCGGACGCTCGGCTTTCGGCGCGCGCTGGAACCATGTTGGATCCGGTTACGAAGCCTCGGCCAGCTTCTATGACGGCTTCAATTCCCTGCCGGTATTTCAGGGCAGCTTCAATCCGCAAGGCTATGCGATCGATTATGTGCGCACATATCCTGCGCTCCGCCTGTACGGCGTCGATGCAGCCGTACCGCTGCGTTGGTTCACGGTGAAGACGGAGGCTGCATACTACACCTCGCCAGACCGGCAGCAAGACGAATACGTGATTTACGTGCTCCAGTTTGAGCGGCAAATCAAAGAGCTCTCCATCGTGGCCGGTTACGCGGGCGACGCCATCACGGCGCGGACTCCGACCTTGCAGTTTTCACCCGAGCTAGGCTTTGCACGAGCGATTCTGGCACACGCGCAGTACGCCCTCGATTCAAATCGCAGCGTGGCCGTGGATGCGGCGGTGCGGCAAAACGGTCGCGGAAGCTGGCTGCGCACCGAGTATTCCCAGGCCTTCGGACAGCATTGGCGCGGCACCGCCGGATACAGTTGGATTCGCGGCGACGAGGGCGATTTTCTAGGCCAGTATCATCGCAATTCATTCGCGCTTCTGGCGCTACGCTATAGCTTCTGATGGTTCACGCGGATTGCAGCGCTTCGTAAACCTGTTCGGCATGTCCCTCAGGCTTCACCTTGTGAAAGATCTTCTTGATCTTGCCGTCCTTGCCGATCAGAAACGTGGTGCGCTCGATACCCATGTATTTGCGCCCGTACATGCTCTTTTCCGCCCAGGTTCCGTAGGCCTCGGCCACTTTGTGATCCACGTCGGCCAGTAGCGTAAAGGGCAGATCGAACTTGTCCTTGAATTTAGACTGCGCGGCCGCTTTGTCGGGCGACACGCCGACGATCACGGTATCGGCCTTGGTGAACTTCTTCGAGTGATCGCGAAACTCGCAGGATTCCTTGGTGCAGCCGGGCGTGTCCGCCTTGGGATAAAAGTACAGCACCACGTTCTTGCCTTTGAGACTGGCGAGCGAGAACGGCTGTCCCTTCTCATCCTCGACTTGAATCGCAGGCGCGGCGTCGCCTTCCTTCAGATCTTTGGGCATAGAAACATTCTAGCGGGCCCACGCCCGGTGACGAACCCGTGCGAAGATCGTAGACTGTCTGGTAATATGCGAACGAGTGGAGGATTTCGAATGCGGAATTGGATGGTGGGCTGCGCCGCGGGTGCGGTTTTGGTGGCCGGAATGATGGCTCAATTGAATGCCCAAGGGAAGGCGAAGCCGGGCGACGCCGCGAAGGGCAAAGACGTTTTCGATCAATGCTCGGTCTGCCACAACGCCGACAGCACTGAGACGAAGGTGGGGCCGGGACTCAAAGGTCTGTTCAAGATGGACAAGCTGGTGAACGGAAAGCCGGTGACCGAAGCCAATGTCCGCGAGATCATCAACATGGGCGGCAATGGGATGCCGGCGTACGCCGATCAGTTGTCCGATCAGGACAAGAACGACATAATCGCATATCTGAAGACCCTGTAAGCAACGGCGCAAGAGCCGAATATCGGCGGATGCCGTGTTACATTAGTTTCTGCAAGGCTCCTTCCCGGA
Organism: Bryobacterales bacterium; assembly: GCA_003132905.1. The sequence continues at coordinate 7,015 of PKZC01000106.1, forward strand.
AGTCCCCATCGTCTAGCCCGGCCTAGGACACCGCCCTTTCACGGCGATAACAGGGGTTCGAATCCCCTTGGGGACGCCACTCATAAGAAACGATTTGTTCGTCGGCGTCAGAAGTGGTTTTGGGAGCGGGGACTCCCAGGGGACTAAGAGGCTCTGTTTTCGGGACCGCCTGTAGTTCTAAAACATCTCCAAAGACGCCGTCCAGTTGTTTCGCAGCACCCGCCAGATACTGCGGCGCTAGGTGCGCGTATCGTGCGGTCATCCGGGGCGTCTTGTGGCCTAGCAACTTTCCGACCGTGTAAAGGTCGACGCCCTTCATGACGAGCTGGCTGGCCGTCGTGTGCCGCAACGTGTGAAAGCTTGCATCGGAAATCTTGAGTCGCGTGAAAATGCGCCTGATGTACACGCTCAATTTTGACGGATCAACACCAGGCATAATCGGGTCGCCTGGTTCGCCTTCGGGCAGACTATCAATCACTCGCATCGCGAGTTCGTTAAGCGGCAGCGGCCGCAGGTCCCCGTTCTTCGTGTCGAGCAGATGCGCGATTCGCCGCTCGCGGTCGATATCCTTCCATCGCAGCTTGAGTAGTTCGCCGCGGCGCATGCCTGTGGCCGCGGCGAGTCCAACAGGCGCCCGCATCCACTCAGGTGCCGCCTGGAGCACCGCCTTGAGCTCTGTCGGTGACAGATACCTTGTGCGGCCTTCTGGAAGCTCCGGCAGCTCGACGCCGTGGGCGGCATTTTCGCGCAACAGCTTCCACTGTTCCACGGCTAGCCGAAGCGCGTGCTTGAGGGTGGTGACTTCTTTCGCGATGGTCGCGGAATCCGGTCTGTCTCCAGCCACACTTTGCGCCGGATGGCATCCAGAGGAACCAACTCGCCTTGTTTGAATCCCCCCCTCTGCCCATTCACCGAATGGTAGTTGTCCAACTGAGGCGTCCCTACGCGGAGCGTGATGTCGAGATAGCGACGGCGTTGCCGGACGCGCGAATCAATGACGCCGAGCGATGCGGACAAGCCCTGGGTCTCCTCATCGGTGACGGTATAGTCCATGTAATAAGGAGGCGGGTCGGCCTTTTCCTTCAAAATGCTGAAATTGCGCTGCAGCTCATCGCCCAGGATATCCAGCAGCGAAGGAGCCGAGGCAGCCGCCAGCGGAAGGGCCCAGGATAGAGCGAAGGCGAACGTAAACAGAATGCGGCCCACGAACTATCAGGATACCAAGCGCGCGACAGCGGAACTCGATGGCGCCCCGCAGCCGTCGCCGGGTACCGATTAGGGTTCCACAGCCGCTGGAAAGGTGGTCGTATAGTTGTCGGAGTTCAGTTCGGTGTACAGCGTGTTGAAGTAAGAACCATCCGTGACAGTATCCGCCGTGACATGGGCCACTCCGCAATAGGCATCGTTCACCGTATTGGCGACAATCTGATTGCCCAGGAACGTACCCGTTCCGGAATACTCGTCGATGCCACAACCTTCCCGGTTATTACTGGCGTCCTGGTCGATGGGTCCCACATTCGTTATGGTGTTGTGCTCGATCAGGCTGTTGGTGAAGTCCCGGGACGTTGTAGCCTGAATGTCCATACCGCTCATTCCATCGATATTGGTGATGTGGTTGTTGCTAACGCGAAGATTATTCGCGCCGTTGATAAATATGCCGCTCTGCGCACTGTTGATGGTATTTCCATCCACCACCGTGCCATCCCCCGCGGCGCGCAGGGTGACGCCCTCACTGCGTTGATTGATACAGTCGGTAGTGGACAATGAGCCGCACAGCCCCTCGGTGATTATATTGGTCTCAATCTGCGCAACGGCACCATTAACGACGAAGACTCCAAATTGAAAGATTCCGCCGGTAGGGCCCACGCCGGTGATCGTGTTGCTGGTGATATTCGCCGTCACCCCGGCGCCCTCGGCTTCTACGCCATAGGCAGTAAAATCGTGAATCGAGTTGCCATGGATCGAAACTTGAAAAGGACCGGTCCCAATGTTGTTATCCACATAGACGCCCGCGCCGTTGCCGTACGGGAAACTGGTCGAGCAGCCGAGCGGATTCGCTAATTGCGCACCCACGACTACGCTGTTCATCAGAGTGCCGGAGGAATTTAGAAACCGCACGGCAGCCAGACCGGGCTTACAAGCAGTCACAGTGTTGTGGCTGGCATCAATCACCAGGTCCCGAATGGTGACGCCGCTGGTATTCATGACCGTTAAGGCCGCCTCGGTCGCCAACCCTTGCAGGTCCTTTAGCGTGGGCTGGATAAGAACCCTGTTCACGCCGTTTACTTCGATTCCACGCAATGTTATCGGCTTGGTAATAATCAATTGTTCCTGGTATGTGCCTGGACATATGTCGATCACATCGCCGGCCGAAGCGGCAGCAACGGCCGCGGCAATGGACGTGTACTGAGCATTGGGACAGGGCACACCAGGAAGCCCGACGGTGCGCGTTTGTGCTCCCTGCAGAACCGCCGCGCTCAGGCATGACAATGCCCACCAACAGTACGTCATCCGTAACATGGATTCGCTCCTAAATTTGCGATGGATACGGACGCATACTGGCCGACAAACTGCGGTATAAAAAAAGCTTCGCAGCTCAAGAACTCCCAACCTGGAGTTTCGACCTCTTCCTCACATCCACGGCCCGAAATCGTAAAGCTAAAGTCATTCGAGAACGGGCCGCAGACGGTAATCGGCTGGGTCGACTGTTTCATAACGGCGCCAGGGGCGAATGCCGCCATACGAATTATCCCTCCCTCGATCCAGGTTGCGCGACGCGCCTTAGTTCGGTCGGCACATCTAGGACGGGCATACCTCCCACATTCATGACGTAAATGGGATTCCCGTCAGCGTGGTAACGATCAAGTACCCGCGAGACGCTCGCCAAAATGGTCTTGAGCTTGATGACAGTCCCGTCTTCCAAACGGTACACGGAAAACGGTTCTTTCTCACTTTCAAACTCAAGCTGCTCAGCCGGAACCGGCCCTCTTATTATCGGATGCGGCGGAAGAACACTTTAAAGGGTAACGGTCGAGTCACGTCCCCGAAACAGCGTGTTTGCTGCACCTCATGGTGCAACAGGTAGGGGTGGGAAGTCAATCTCTATTGGCTCTATTGGGCCTAGTATTACCAAGCCAACACTTCAAGTTCAGAGATTGGGTTTGTCAGCGCCCCAGAGCGCGAATCGCTAGTTACAATGGTTCGATCAGGGGAGCGATAGCGATCTATGCGGGGACGCTGTGGGGACTAAGCGACAGCCAAAAGGGTCCAAATTGGTGCAAACCGCGCAAGGGAAATACTCCGGTAAGGAGCGGTCTAAGCAGCTCAAATAGCGAGCCTATCCGAATCCGTGCAAGGTATGCAACCTGTTATGACTCACCCCTTTCACGGCGATAACAGGGGTTCGAATCCCCTTGGGGACGCCAAAAATCAGCAGCCGAACCGCTTCCCAGGTTCCCTTCGATTCCTGTAAACTTGAGAGCCGAGGTGAGCTATGGCAATCCCGAAGCGCGTCACGTGGCGGCTGGCCTTCCTGCTCTGTCTGCCGGCAATCCCGTTGCTCGCGCACCATTCCTTTGGCGCCGAATACGACGCCGACAAGCCCATCACGCTGACGGGCGTGCTCACGAAAATTGAATGGACCAATCCGCACAGCCACTTCTTCATGGACGTGAAGGACGACAAAGGCAACGTCGCGAACTGGAAATTTGAAGGCTATCCGCCGGTGGTTCTTTACCGCACTGGCTGGAAGCGAGACGTCACCATGAAGCCCGGCGACACCATCACGGTTTTCGGTTGGCGCGCCCGCGACGGCACCAACTGGGCTCATTCGCGGGAAATCACGCTGCCCGATGGAAAGAAGTTGTTCTTCGGGCCGCCTTCCGGCACCGGAGACGGAGGAAATACTCCAGCGGTGAAAGTGCCCCAATGACGCCGCGCTTCCTGCTGTCGGCAATCCTGCCAATCGTCAGTTTTTCTCCGTTCCTCGCGGCGCAAAGCGGGTTCCCGCGCATGGCCGATGGAAAACCCAACCTGACCGGTGTCTGGCAAGGCGGCAGCACGCGGCGCGGAAGTTGGGACGAGGCGAACTCCGGATTGGGTGTCGGCGGTACCGGCCGTGATCCCAACGCCCCGCCGAGTCCCGCTTCACAACAAGTGGTCAACTCCCCCGCGCCTTACCAGCCCTGGGCCGCGAAAAAGGTTCTTGAGTCGTTCAACAAACGAGGCATCGACGATCCGTCGGCCCTGTGCTTGCCTCCCGGCGTTCCGCGCCTCACCATCACCGGTCTCTTTCCGCTGCAAATCATCCAAACTCCAGAGCAGGTCATTATTCTGTACGAGTACATGAATGTGTTCCGCATAATCCCGATAAATGCAAAACATTCGGACGACCTGGTTCCAACCTACATGGGCGATTCGGTGGCGCATTGGGAGGGCGACACGCTGGTGGTGGATGTCGTCAGCTTCAACGATAAGGGCTGGCTCACGGGCACTGGCACTTTTCACTCCGATCAGCTTCACGTTACGGAACGCTATACGCGCGTCGACAAGGATCAAATCAAGTACGACGTGACGATGGAAGACCCCAAGGTGCTGACGAATCCATGGACCATTCATACCAGCCTGATGCTGCGCGAAGGCACGCGCGTGCAGGAGTACGTGTGCGCCGAGAATAATCTCGATCCCGAACGCTATGAGAAGCTGCTGAAGGATGGAGTGAAGTTCACCCGGCAGTAGCCGTGCTATGTTCGTGTTTTGACGATTTCGGGCACTCCCAATTCCCGCTACGGCCGTTCCTTCGACGAACTGGCGGAGGGCCAAACCTTCCGGCATTGGCCCGGCCGGACGATCACCGAATTCGACGATACACTGTTCAGCTTGTTGAGCATGAACCAGCATCCCGTACACATCGACGAGCATTTTGCAGCCGGGACGCAGCACCGGCAAAGGCTGGTGGAGGGTCCCATCGTCATCAGTCTGGTGATTGGGATGAGCCAGGCCGACATCGGGGGCAGCAGCGTGGAAACGCGAGACTATTCCAATGTTCTACATACCCTTCCCGTGTTCCACGGCGACACCATCTACGCGGAATCTACGGTTCTAGAGAAGACCATTGGACCGGATGGTCGATGCACTGTCAAAATCGGGCATCGCGGATTGAATCAGCGCGGTGAGGTGGTCCTTACGATGCAGCGGACCATTGTATATACTGCCCTGAGCATAGTGCCCCGGGCGTAGTGCTTCGAGCCTAAGCCTCAAGCTTCGTCCGCTCGCGCCGATAAGCGAGGCGTGAGCAAAATCATATTGGCGTGCGGCATCCTTGTTTCGGCTTGGGTTGCTTCTCTACAGGCGCAGACCGCAACCGTTACCACCACTCCTGGCACGCTGTCGTTCACTTATCAATCGGGTTCGTTAGCACTCCCCAAGGCGCAATCGGTAGCGGTGAAACCGAGCACGGGCAAACCCACTTTCACCACGGCCACCCCTCCGGCGGATTTCTGGTTGACCGTCAATGCGGACAGCGGCACTTTACCGGCCTCCATCGGCGTTGAGGTAAATCCCACCAGCCTTGCAGTCGGCACTTATACTTCTTCCGTCACTATTACCGTGGCCGGAGTGTTATCGCCCGCGGTGATCACCGTAACGCTCCAAGTTACTGCCGCGCCTTCCACCTTGGCTGTAACCCCTAGCACTCTAATCTTCACCGCTCCTCCCAACCCATCGGTAGCGCAAACGTTGACGCTTTCGACCAACGGATCGCCAATATCGTTTACAGCCACTTCGGGTGTACCGTGGATGACGGTTTCTCCAGCGATTGGTATCGTTTTACCAGGCGAACTGACGACACTGACGGTTAACGTGAATGCCGCGACATTGGCGCCCCAAGTGGCCCCGTACGTCGCCAATATAACCGTGGTGGCTTCCGGAGCCAGCGTAACCGCGAAATCGCAAAACGTTCTTGTGGATGTGACAGTGAATAGCACCACGCCTACCATTGCGAGCGTCTGGCCACCGGTGCTTCCCGAGAATGGCGGCGCGCAAACCATAACGATTCGCGGCACCAATTTCTATACGGCTACACTCGTCGCGATACAAGGGGTGCCAGTGCCGCTGGTAACCACGGTGCTAAGCCCGTCGGCCCTGCTGGCAGTGGTTCCTGGGTCGCTCTTAACCGGAGGCGGCATTCTGAACGTGGTGGTCGAGAACCCGGCGCCAGGCGGGAATTCTGCTCCCACCGCCATGACCGTGGCAAATGTTCCTACCATCTATGGAGTCTTTAATGCAGCGAGTTACGCCTCCGCGACGGTGAGCCCGGGTGAACTGGTCACTATGTTTGGCGAGAATATTGGGCCGCCCATTCCCGCCACCATGTCCATCGTCGCAGGCTACGTCACCACTAACCTAAGCAATGTAACAGTCACCATCGACGGGCAAAATGCGCCCATCCTCTACGTCAGTTCCAATCAAATCACCGTACAGGTGCCTTACGAATCGACGCTCGGCGCGGGGAAAACCGTGGTCGTCTCGAACGGCGCGAATCCACCTGCCGCAAGTACCGTGACCATCGCGGCTCAGATCCCGGGAATCTTTACGGCGGACGGCTCGGGCGCAGGCGAAGCTGCGGCCATCAACACGGGAGCGACATCCGGGCTAGTCACATTGAACAGCACCACCAATCCAGCCAAGATCGGCGATACGGTTAGCCTCTATCTAACGGGCGAGGGCGATTACAATCCCGTGCCCCTATCGGGGATCACGAATACCGGCTATGTCATACCGGTAGCGCTTACACCACTCCCACAGCTAGTTCCGCTACCCACTGTGAAGATCGGCGGCGTGGACGCGAGCGCCGGAGTCTCCTATGCCGGCGTAGTTCCGGGCTCCATCATCGGCGTCTTGCAGATCAACGTTGTCGTTCCCTTGGGCAGCGCGACGGGAGCTACCGTGCCCGTGCTCGTCACCATTGGCGGCGTCACCACGCAAGCCAACACTACGCTCAATATTCACCCCTAGCGCACGGCAACTCCACGTATGGCCTTGCCGGCTAACGGCCGATTGCGGCCACGGCCTTACGTGGTTAAAAAGATTAATTAAAAGACCCTTGGCGTATTTGTTTCCGCATGTTATCTTGATCGAGTCCCAATTCTTCCTAGGAGGCGCCGCATTGCATTCTGACCATCGATTCGCAATTGTCGCGGTCTGCCTTCTAACTCTTCGTTAGTCTCCCGCGGCACAACCAATTACCCTCAGCGCCCTGGCTTGGGCGCGGAAGGAGGAATTTATGACCAAGATCAAAGTCTTTCAAGGCACCCGTTCCGTCAGCGCGCCCCGTTTGTGCGATTCCTGCTCAAATGGCGTGGCGATGCGCGGACCGGCCGAAAGCGAGGAGTATGTACACTGCTCGCTCATGGAAAAGCCCATTCCCTTGCAAGTGACGGAGTGCAACCGCTATGTGGATCGATCGCAGCCCTCGTTGTGGGCCATGAAAGAAATCGCGTGGGTGCTGCAGTCGGATTCCAAGCGCCAACAGATCGGCTTCGTCACTGCCAAAGAATGGCGGCAGCTGAACGAAAACGAGAATCTGGTTCCCGCGCGCTTCGAGTAATCTGCGCAGCGGGGCTGTTTTATTCGCTGGCTATCCAGTGGGTGATCTTGGGCGGGTCTGCGCCTTGATGAAAGGCAAAGGCCCGCTCTTCGATTTCGCGATCGGAAACAGTCACGCGTTCGTGCTGCCGCAGATGCTCGGCCCAGCTGGCTACCACAAACGTCTCGATGTAACGGCCGTGCGTCGCAGCGTCTTCAAAGAGCCCCCAACGGATGGCTCCGTCGCGGCGGCGTAGCCTGCGCATAAACTGCATGGCGCGCGCGAACTCGCGGGCGGTGCCGGGATCGATGGTGTATTCCACCGTCACCAACACCGGGCCGTGTTCCTCGTGCCGCTCGATCACGAGGATCGGTTCCGGCCAATGCCCGGACGGACGCATGTCCAGCTCTCGCAATCCAGCCAATTTCAAGCGGCAGGTCGCGGCGGCAGCAACCAGCAAAGCAATGCCCGCGCATAGCAGCGTATTCCGCAATCCAATTCGCGTTGCCACCGCGCCCCAAATCACGCTGCCCACGGCCATCGCGCCCTGGAACACCAATAAGTAAACGGCCAGCGCGCGAGCGCGCACCCAAGATGGCACCGACGTCTGGGTCGCTGTAGTGAGGTTGGAGTTAACGGTCATCCACGCTACGCCCGTCACAATGAGCGCTAGAGCCACGGCGCCATAGCTGCTCAGATACGCCATCAGGATATTCACCGCGCCAAACAACGCGACCGCCGCTGTAACCATCGTGTCGAGTGAGAAGATCTGCCGCAGTCGATGGAGCATCAGCGCGCCCAGGATGGAACCGACGCCCAGGCAGCCCAGCAGCACTCCGTAGCCGGTGCTGTCGCGATGCAGTTCCACTTTCGCCACCAGCGGCAACAGCGACCATAACGCGCTGGCTGAAATAATGAAGCTGCCCGAACGCAGCAGCACCGAATGGATAGGCGGCGCAAACCGCACGTAGCGCATACCGGCCCACATAGCTGCCCCCACGCTCTCGGTGGAAAGCGGTTGCGGATGGTGTTCCGGTTCGCGACGCCATAAGTAAAGTACGACCATCACACCCACAAACGAAACAGCATTCAGGATGAACGCCGCGCCCGCGCCAATAGCCGCCACCACTATGCCCCCCAGCGCTGGGCCCACCGCCCGCGCCAGATTAAAGCCGACGGAGTTGAGTGCGATGGCGCCCGGAAGCTCCGAGTGCGGCACCAGGTCGGGCATGATGGCCTGCCAGGTTGGGCCGTTCATGGTGGCGCCGAGGCCGAGCGCGAAGGTTAGCCACAGCAGCGTCCAAGGCCCGGTGGATCCGGTGAGCGTCATCACGCCCAGCACGGCGGCCGCGGCCAGCATCAGGCCCTGCGTTACCAGAAGCAGTTTCTTGCGATCGAAGAGATCGCCAGCCGCGCCAGCCGGAAGGGCCAGCAGGAACACGGGCAGATTCGTGGCGGTTTGGACCAGAGCCACCAGCAGCGCAGAGGGCGCCAGTTCGGTCATCAGCCACGCCGCGCCGACATTCTGCATCCACGTGCCGACGTTCGACACCACCGATGCAATCCACAACCAACGGAACCAGGTGTAGAGCAACGGGGTCCAAGTGCTGCTGCGCGGCGAGGGGGCGGCCTGGGTTAACCGAGGGGTCAAGCTTTATTGTGCTTCGGCAGCAGGTGCTTTTGCACTTTGCCGAGCGCATTGCGCGGCAGCTTGTCGACCAAAATGAACGATCGCGGAATTTTGAATGACGCTAGCTTCTCGCGGCAGATAGCTTCGAGCGCCGCTGGATCGATATCGCGCGTTGCAACGACGTACGCCACCGGAACTTCGCCGCGGACGCGATCGGGCGCGGCTGCTACCGCTGCTTCGGCGACGCCTTCCTGTTCCTGGAGGAACTCCTCAATCTCTCTGGGATAGATGTTGAAGCCGCCGGAAATAATCAGGTCGCTCTTGCGCGCGCAGAGTGTGTAGTAGCCATCGGGAGAGCGCGTGGCGAGATCGCCGGTACGGAAATAGCCGTCTACAAAAGCTGCGCGAGTAGCTTCGTCGCGACGCCAATAGCCGGAGAAAATGTTGGGGCCTTTCAAGTGCACTTCGCCAATCTCGCCGTCGGGAACCGGGCGGCCTTGAGGATCGAGCAGTCGCACCGAAACACCCGGGAGCGGAAGACCCACGCTGCCGGCTCGGCGCTCGCCGAGATAAGGATTGCTGATGTTCATCAGCGTCTCGCTCATCCCGTAGCGTTCCAGCGGCGCCTGACCGAAGCGCTCGCGGAATTCTTCGAAGATCTGCGCGGGTAATGGCGCGGAACCCGAGACGAAAAGCCGCACGAAGCCGCCGATTTCGCGTGCTTGCTCGGTTGGAAGATCTAGCAGACGCACATACATGGCCGGGACGCCGAAGAACAACGAGGGCTTGAAATCCAGAAACTCGCCGGCCGCTTTTTGATGCTCAAAGCGTTCCAGCAAACGCATGCGGCATCCGCTGATGAGCCAGCAGTGCAGACCGTTGCCAAGGCCATGCACGTGGAAGAGCGGCAGCGTGAGGAGAAAACGATCTGCGCTCGATATTTGCCAGCAGGTCAGCAAATTGAGCGCGTTGGCAGCCATATTGTTGTGCGTCAGAATGGCGCCTTTTGAAACCCCGGTGGTGCCGGAAGTATAGATAATTCCTGCCGCAGCATCCCCATCGAGCGAGACCTGCGGCCGTTGGTTCCCGAGTGCAGCCGCTTCGCGCGTGAGATCCGATGGATTCCAGATCGGCACCGGGCTGGGAAATTCACTCGCTGAGACCACCGCAATGGGCTCGGCGTCCGTGAGAATATGGGCCAACTCTCGCTCGCGATAAAGGATGTTGATCGGCACGAAAATCACGCCAAGCTTGAGGCAGGCCAGATAGAGATCGATGATCTCCAGGCAGTTGACCAGGTAGACGCAAAGCCGGTCACCCGATTTGAGACCGCGCTGTGCCAGCAATTGAGCCAGACGATTACTGCGCGCGTCGATGTCGCCAAACGTGTAGCTGTCGCCCTGGAATTCAAGCGCCGTATGGTCGCGGCGGCCGATGAAGGACAGATCAAAGAGATGAAGGAGATTCAAAAGCCGAAGATACCACGGCAGCCGGCGCTAAGAATGCAAGTAACGCCGGGCCTGCGGTTGAGTCTTAACACTGGAGGTCCAAATGGAATCGCTTCAAACTACGTGTTGCGTAGTAGGCGGCGGACCGGCTGGCGTGATGCTCGGGTATCTGCTGGCGCGGTCGGGAGTGGAAGTCGTCGTTCTCGAAAAGCACGGGGACTTCTTTCGCGATTTTCGCGGCGACACCGTGCATCCATCCACGCTCCAAGTAATGCACGAGCTGGGGCTGCTGGAGGATTTTCTGAAGATTCCGCACCAGAAGTTGACCTCGGCGAATGGCCTGGTAGGCGATTATGCTTTTCGCGCCGCTGATTTTAGCCATCTACCCACCCGTTGCCAATTCGTGGCGCTGATGCCGCAGTGGCACTTTCTGAAGTTTCTGAGCGATCGTGCCAAGGTATTCCCTCGCTTTCAGCTTCGAATGCAGCATGAGGCACGCAACCTGATGCGAGTGGGTCAAAGGGTTGCGGGAGTAGAGGCGCAGTCTCCAGACGGTCCCGTGCAGATCCAGGCCGATCTGGTGGTGGCGTGCGACGGGCGCCATTCCACGATACGCAAAGCGGCTGCGCTTCCGGTGCACGAATTCGGCGTTCCGATCGATGTCTTGTGGTTTCGTATTTCGCGACGGACGGGCGATCCCGAGCAACTGGCCGGGAATATCAATTATGGAAAGGCGTTGATCCTGATTAACCGAGGCGACTATTTTCAAGCCGGCTTAATCATTCCCAAAGGTTCTTACGAGCAAACCAAGGCCGAGGGTCTGGATGCGTTCCGCCCAACTATTGCACGAATCGCGCCCTATCTGGGCGAACGCGTGGAAGAATTGCGGGACTGGGATCAGATCAAGCTGTTGACGGTGCAGATCAACCGGCTGGGGAGGTGGCACCTTCCCGGGCTGCTCTGCATCGGCGATGCAGCGCACGCGATGTCCCCGGCGGGCGGCGTGGGAATCAATCTGGCGATCCAAGACGCAGTGGCGACAGCGAATATGCTGGCCGAGCCCCTGAGGCAGGGACGCGTTACCGAAGAACTGCTGGCACGAGTGCAGCAACGGCGCGAATTCCCGACCCGCGTGACACAAATGTTGCAAGTGAACGCCCACAAGCTGTTTGAGCTGGTTTTTCAAAACCCCGGTCCGGTGAAGGCGCCGTGGCAATTGAAGGCGGTCGCGGAAATCCCGGGCCGTGCGTGGGTGATGGGATATGTGATTGGTATTGGCGTACGGCCCGAGCATGTCGCGGGCGAACGGTATCCAAAATGGTCGCTCAAAACGACGGCGGTGAGAGCGGGAGCATTGCTTGGAGCGGCAAAGGTGACGCTAAGAGCCTTGCGAGCTTGCGTTGATCTGCGTTAATCGCCGTTCATCTGCGGCCTAAATCTTAGCTTTCGGGTTCTTCTTCCGCATCCACTCCACGAAATTCTCGGGCGCGGCCATAGTGGACAAGCGGCCTTGCCTCACCAGCGCCCAATCGTCGAATAGTTTCGACTGCTTGATCTCGGCGAGAGTGACCGGCGGATCGATGCGCCCAAGAAACTCGAAGTCGGCCACGGCGGACTTTGGGTTTTTGGGGTCGTCCCCGCCTTCCGACGCCACTTTCGCCAGCCCGACCACCGCCGAGTTCCCCCCGCTGTGATAAATGAACACTTTATCCCCCGGCCGCATGTCGCGGATGGCCCGCACAGCCTGCGGATTGTTCACTCCATCCCAGGTGGTTCTCTTTTCTTTCTCTAATTGATCGACGGAATAGGTCTCGGGGTCAGTTTTTGCGAGAAAGTATCTCATCTGAATGAACCTTACTTACTTTAAGAGACCTTCGAGAAAGGAGCAAGCGACCTGTGAAGCGAAGAACGCTGCTATGGGCGGCCGCGATGATTTTCATCTCGTCCTTGACCGCCGAAGAAGCCAAAGTGGACGTCGTAAAACAGATCGACGGCTCGGCAGCGGCTCCGGTGGATCCCGATAAATATCAAATTGGCCCCGAAGATCTGCTGTTTATCCGAGTGTGGCGTGAGCCCGATTTCACTCTTCCCGTAGCAGTGCGGCCAGACGGAAAGATCACTATGCCGCTCATCGGAGAGCTGCGGGCGGCGGGACAAAGCCCGTTGCAATTGACGGCCAGCCTGAAACAGCTGCTCACGCAGTATCTGAACAACCCCGACGTGAGCGTGTTTGTGACGGAAGTCCGCAGCAAGAAGTTCTATATCGATGGCGAAATGAACCGGCCCGGGTCGTTTGCATTGGTGACTCCCACCTCGGTGCTGGAAGCGCTGAGCCGGGGCGGCGGCTTTCGTGAATTCGCCAACACCAAAAAAATTCGCGTATTGCGCGGCAGCGACGTACTTTACTTCAATTACAAAGATGTCACCAAGGGCAAACACCTGGACCAAAATATTGCAGTGGAGAACGGCGACCACATCATCGTGCCGTGAAAATGAAATTGTGCCGTGAAACTGAAATGGTGCCGTGACTGAAATGCTCGTCGAAGATACAACTCCCCGCGCTCGCCGCCCTCTCGACATCGACGATTATTCCGATATCCTGCGCCGCAATAAGGCATGGATCGCGGGGCCTGTGTTTGCGGCCTTGGTCATTTCAGTGGCCATCGCGTTTCTGTGGCCGGACACCTATATCTCGGTGGCCACCATTCGAGTAGCCCCGCCCCAGGTGCCGGAAAGCTTTGTGCCGGCCAACACCAACCAGGATATTCAGGGGCGCGTGAACGCGTTGGTGCAACTGATCCTCAATCGCGCCACCCTCACCAACATCATCAATACGCACGGTTTGTACAAGCGGAAACTGGCGCGGATGCCCATGGACGACGTCATCGAAGACATGAAGCTGAACGATATCCAGGTGCTACCGGTGCGTCAGAGTTTGAACGCCGGACAGCGCGATACCCAGCAATATCCGGCCTTCGAGATTCGATTCGCCTATAGCGAGCGCTTCACCGCGCAAAAAGTGGCTACCGATCTGGTGGCGCGTTTCCTCGAAGAGAATGTCCGGGAGGTCTCGCAGCAGACCGTCTCGACCACCGAGTTTCTTCAGGACCGTTGGGAGGAATCCAAGAAGAAAGTGGATGAACTAGAGCAACGGCTGGGCGTTTTCAGGGCGCAGAACATCGGCCGATTGCCGGAGGAGCAGCAAAGCAACTATCAGGAACTTGCGGCGCTTCAGGCCCAGAAGCTGAACCTGAACATGTCGATGAATCGCGTGAATCAGGAGCGGATGTTATATGAGAATCAGGTCCGAATCTATCGCGATCAACTGGCATCGCTGCGGGATACCAATGCTCCCGAGCAGGCGGCGGCGCAAAGCGACGACAAATTGGCCGACAAAGATCACGAAATTGCGCAGTACGAAGATTCGCTCGCAACCGCCCGGGAGCGCTACAAGGAGAATTATCCCGACGTGCAGCGGTTGGTGAATTTGTTGGCCGGCTCACGCGTCGAGCGCCAGGCGCTTCTGAAGCAGGGCCCCGGCAAGACGGATAATCCCGCGCCGCGGCCGGCCAGCGCGCAATTCCTTCGCGAGCAGCGTGAGCTAGACGCAGAGGCGGAGCGAACAAAAGGGCTCATCCTGGCCAAAGGCGTGGAAATGGAGGACTACCGGAAACAAGGCGTCCAGTTGGATGGAATCGTCCGCAATTACGAAGCGCGGATTGAGAGCACGCCTCTGGGCATTCGGGATTACGATGAGCTGATTCGCGATCGCGATCTGGCAAAGAAGGAGTACGAAGACCTGGACAGGCGGGTGAATAGCTCGGCCCTGTCGACGGCCCTGCAGAATCGTCAGCAGGGCGAGCGGCTGGAACAACTGGATCCGCCGTCGCTCCCGCAGACACCGGCCCGTCCGAAACGCGCGCTCATGGTATCGGCCGGAACCGCCGTGGGTTTCGTCCTAGGACTGTGCCTGGTGGGCCTGCGCGAACTGCGCGATTCCGCACTCCGGAATGTGAAAGACCTGAACGCGTACTCGCAGCTTCCCATTCTGGGCAGCATTCCGTTATTTGAGGGACCAGGCCTGGTAAGCCAGCGAAGACGCGCCGCATGGCTGGCTTGGTCGGCGAGCAGCTTGGCGGGCCTGGGTGTCGTGGCCGCATCGGTTGCGCATTATTACGCCGCTAAGTTATGACCAGGAATTCTAAGTTATGACCAGAAATGCCAAATTATGACCAGGAATGCCGCAGTCGGGGTTGCGCTGTCCGATCCCTCGTTAGGGCTGGACTTGGAACTGGTGACCGTGGTTCCTTTTGGCGCTTCTTCCGACGTTCTTCTTGTGGATCCGCTGCGCCCGGCCGAGACTCCCAGCGAGGAGTTTCGGACCCTCCGCACGCGGCTGGAGCAACTCCAATCGACACGCACTATCCAGACGGTATTGGTAACCAGCCCGTCGCCCGGCGAGGGGAAATCGTTTACCGCCGCGAATCTTGCTCTAACGGAAGCGCAACTGGCCGACAATCCTACGCTGCTGTGCGATTTCGACCTGCGCGATCCCATACTGCACAGCGTGTTTCGCTTTGACCGCAGCCCCGGCATCAGTGACTATTTGTCCGGCAAAGTGGACCTGCATGAAGCCTTGCGAAGAATAGGAGACAGCAACCTGTTCGTAATGCCGGCGGGCGAAGTAGCCATCAATCCGCTTGGTCTGCTGCACCTGAAGGAAGTCCGGCGGCTCATGGATCGTTTGCGGAACACGTTTCGCTGGATTCTTCTGGACAGCCCCGCGTTGCTGGTTGCGTCAGACGCCAATTTGCTGGCGGCGCTGGCCGATGGAACGCTGCTGGTTACCAGAATCCGCGTCACCAGCGCGGATTCGATGGGCCGTGCAATCGGATCTCTCGGCGAAGACAACATACTGGGCATCGTAGCCAACGGAATATTGTGACGACGAATCCCGAACTGGTGGCGTTAGTCAGGAAGCATTTGCTGCCCCTGTTTCGCAAATTTGGAAGCCATCCGCAAAGGCGGCGATGGCAGGATGGCGAAGCAGCCTTCTACGATCCGTGGTGGTGGCCCGTCGATCCAGCCTCCTCTCCTGCGGATTGGGGATTGTCCGAAGAAATGGCCGACGAATTTTGGAGCCTCTGCGAAGTTCCCAGATCGGGGCGAGGCTTTCCCGGCTTCCAAGGCTCGTTGGGTGCCAAAACCGGGTGCATCATGATCCTCGGGGAGCGGCCGTCTTTCAGTCAGAGCTATGCCAAGGCCGTGACCAGACTGCACAAGCGCATTATGTTGGTGAGCCAAATTCCCGAACTAAGGGAGACTGTGGAAGAGACCGGCTTTCACGTTTCCGATCTGATTAAAATTCGAGGCACAAACCTCCGCGACGGACTGACGAAAGAAATGTTGAGTCTCTCATTGGACTGTCTCAACGACGAACTGCAGACGCTGCAGCCGGCGATGGTCCTGGCAACAGGCATGGCTGTGGATGCCATGAGAAATACACTGAATCACTTTGACATCGACGAAACTGCGCTTTCGCCGCTGCTTTCCCATTCATGTTTAGTGGCGGTTCCACACTGGTGCGCCAGCCAGCCGCCACAAGTCTGGCAGGATCAGGTTGTGAGCCATCTCAAGGCCTGCACCACAAAGCATCGACGCACCTCGCGTGCGGCTGGGGTGTAAAGCCCGTTCCCTTAGGCTGTGCGGAGGCCGCCCGCTGTAGCGCCTATGGCACACTGGTTCGTTTCTTCAACTTCAGCTAAAATAGGATGTTCGATTTGGGAGCGCCGCTCATGGCGCGCCAGGCGTCGTCCGGGCTGCGATGAAACCGCCCTGGAAATCGCGCCGTCACGGAAAGGTACGCGCAGAGTGGAAAGGAACCCGTCTTAATGAAGTTTTCCAGGCTCGGCCGCCTGCGAGTCTCTGTGCTCCAAAGATCCTCGCGCACCGCATCCTTTGCGCTTTGCTCCGCTGTGATTCTGTTCAGCCTGGGCGTCAGGCAGGCGGCGGCTCAAAATCAGCAACAGCAACAACCGCCGAAACCACCGAATCCATTTGAGACGGTGCCGCAGGGTCCCACAGAGCCGCCCAAGCCCGTGCAACCGCCGCAGCCTGCCCCTCCGCCCGCAGCCCAGGAAGCACCCCGCGCCACCAGACCGGGGCAGCCGCCGGACAACGTCATCGAAGCCATCGAATTTCGCGGCGCTCGCCGTGTTCGCCAGGATACGCTACAAGCCCTGATCTTCAGCAAGAAAGGCGACCGGTACGAGGAAGATAGCCTGCATCGCGATTTCATGGCGCTGTGGAACAGCGGCCGTTTCGATGACATCCGCATCGAGCGCGAACCCGGCAAGGAAGGCTGGATCATTCGTTTCGTAGTGGTGGAGCGGCCCGTGGTGCGCACCATCAAGTACGAAGGCAACAAATCCGTCAGTGTCTCTGACATCCTGGATCGGTATAAGGATAAGAAGGTCGGCTTGGTTGTCGAATCGCAGTACGATCCCAATAAAGTGCAGCGCGCCAGGAATGTTCTGCTCGATCTATTGGCCGAGCACGGACACCTTTCCGCGACCGTTGACCCGCAAATCCGCCGCGTCCCGCCGTCGTCGCTCGAGATAACGTTCAAGATTAACGAAGGCCCCAAGGTGAAGGTCGGCGAGATCGAGATCACCGGAAACACGGTATTCAGCGATAAAGAAGTGATCCGGGCGATGAAAAACGTGCATCCAATCGGCATCCCCCATTCCATCCTGTTCGAGAGTCTGTTCGCCAAAACCTACGATCCCAGCAAGCTGGATGAAGATAAAAGCCGCGTGCAGGTGTTCTATCAAGAACACGGCTACTTCACCGCGCGCGTTACGGATTCCATGGTCACCATGCGCAAAACGGGCGGCGAAGGCATGCACATTCCACTCATCCACCCCAACAAGCCGGGCACCGTGGCGGATGTAAACGTGACGGTGGAAGAGGGCAAGCTGTACCACTTGAACAACATCACGTTCACCGGCGTGAAGTTTTTCCGTACGCCGGAAGCTTTGATGACGCCGCTGTTTGGGATGTCGAAAGGCGATGTGTTCTCCACCGCCAAGCTCCGGAAAGGCCTGGAGAATATGCGCAAGCTGTACGGGGACTTCGGTTTCATCGATTTCGTGGGCGAGCCCTCGTTCGATCCCATGCCGGACAGCGGCCTTATGGACATGTCACTTTCGGTGGATGAGGGGCATCAATTCTTCGTCCGTCGCATCGATTTCTCCGGCAACACCACCACGCGCGACAAAGTGATCCGGCGTCAGCTGCTGATCGACGAAGGCCAGATCTTCAACAATCGCCTGTGGGAACTCAGCATTCTGCGCCTGAATCAACTCGGCTATTTTGAACCGCTGAAGGCCGAAGAAGCGGCCGATATCAAGCGGGATACCAAGACCAACACCNNGCGGCAAGAATTCGATCCAGTTGAACGGTGGCGTTTCCGGAATCGCCGGCAGTTTCATCGGGGCATCCTATTCCACTAACAATTTCCTCGGACTGGGCGAAACTTTGAGTCTTAGCTCGCAGCTTGGAACGCGCATGGATTCGGTGCAGTTCGGCTTCACCGAACCCTACCTGTTCGACCACGCCGTCCAGACCGGGTTCACCCTGTATGTGCAGCGCTATAACTACAACCAGGCGCAGGAAGCGTCCATTCTCGCGGGCACGAACCTGATTTCCTATTACAATGCGCTCGGCACACAGAACTTGCTGAACTACATCCAGAACAGTTATGGCGGCACGGTCTTCCTGTCTTATCCGCTCAAGCGCAGCTTCGCCCGTGTCGGCCTGACTTACGGTTACAACATTTCGAACGTCCAAACGCTCACCACCGCAGCCACGAATTATTTCACCTATATCGATTTCGAAGGCGTGGGCGGGCCCAATCAGCTGAGCGGCATTCGTACCAGCACGGTCACGCCGTCGTACACCTACAACAGCATCAACAATCCCATTAATCCTACCGGTGGCCGCGAGTTGTTTTTCTCCCTGGCTTTTTCCGGCAGCGAACTGGGCGGCAACGTCAACACCATTCAGCCCACCTTCGACGCCAAATACTTCCATGCGGGGTTGAAAAAGGGCCACGTCATCGGAATGCATCTTTCAGCGCGCATGATAATCGGATACGGCGGCAAGACTGCCCCTCCCTTCTCGCGCTATTTCATGGGCGGCGAGAACGATGTGCGCGGCTTCTACGATTGGACCATCAGCCCGATCGTGTATCTGCCCAGCGATGTAGCGACGGTCCAGGTTTATAATGCTGACGGCAGCATACGCACTCAGAACGGAAATCCCGTCACCATGACCGTTCCTTCCTATCAAGTCACGTTTCCGGGAGGCGACACCAGCGTGGTTGGAAACTTCGAATACCGGATCCCGATCGTAGGACCCGTAACGTTGGCGATTTTCGCCGACGCGGGCATTGACAGGCTAATATTTCCCTCGCAGCTGCACCTCAACGCGGGCCGGCTGGAACAGTTGAACCAAGAATTTCCCCAGGCCGGCTTCACCGGCATAGCCTATGTCCAGCCTGGCTCTCAACAGGTCCGCACTTCCACCGGTCTGGAGCTGCAGGTTCTGATGCCGGTGGTGAATGCTCCCTTCCGCGTATATTGGGCCTATAATCCCACCCGCTTCGAAGGTACTCTAGCGGCCCCGATAGTCGCTGATAAGTCGTATTTCCCGAATCAAGCCACTTACAGCAACGCCATCAGCGCCATTGGAGCGGTACTGCCCTATAGCGCCGAGCGCTCGGCCATGTTCCGCTTCACGGTTGGACGGACCTTCTAAAGCCGGGCCGACTAAGAGCCGGGCCGATTGGATAGAATAAAATGATTTTCGAGATTAGGAGTCTCATTGTGAAAAGCAAGGTATTTCTGTTGCCAGTCCTCGCATTGGCTGTGACATTGACGGCCCAGGCCCAGCAGGGCAAATTCGCGGTCATCAATATCCAAGGGGCCATCATCAGCACCAAGGACGGCCAGAAAGCGGCCGCCGAGCTGAACGCCAAGACCGCTCCCAAGAAAAGAGAACTGGAACAAAAGCAAAACGAAGTTAACGCTTTGCAGGACCAGCTCAACAAAGGCTCGAATACGCTGAGCGATACGGCCAAGAACGATATTTACAAGAACATCGAAGCCAAAAAGAAGAACCTGCAGCGCGAAGTGGAAGACGCGCAGGCCGATCTGGAAGCCGATCAGCAGAAGCTTCTGCAGCAACTCGGCCAGAAGATTCTGGCGGTGATTGAGAAGTATGCCCGTGACAACAGCATCACCATGGTAGTGGACGTAAGTTCGCCCCAAACGCCGGTGCTGTACGCTTCGCCAAGCGTCGACATCACCAAAGAGATCATCGAGCTGTACGACAAGAACGCGTCGTCGGGCAGCGGCAGCGCTCCGGCGCCCACTACTTCGGCTCCTCCGGCCGCTCCGAAGCCCACTGTTGCGCCTAAAGCGGCTCCTACCAAGCCCGCCGGACAATAGTCCGGTCTCCAGGGCTTTGTTGAGTGGCCTTGCGAGTTGAGCTTGCCAGCGGCCGCAAGCTGCGCGACCGCAACAAACCGGCGTACCGGCTGGCCCACTGGCCAATCTGGATTTTTGTCTTTTTCATTGTTCCGGGGCCCTCGACGTTCCAGCTGTTCGAACATGGGTTCGACAGGCCCAGGCTGATCTGGCTTGGTTTGGTGATTTTAGGAACCGGTATTGCGGCGCTCCGGGGACGTTTGCCCGGCGTGGAGCCACGGCCGTACATCATCCGGTTCGTCGAAGATAAGCCGAATCCGCTGTATCGCCGCATCTGCTACACCTTCGCCTGGAGCATTGTAATCACGTTCGCGGTGTTGAATTTTACCGGCCTGGTAGTGGCCGTGGCGACGGGCGTCTGGCGGCTAAAGCAAATCTATGAATACGGGTATTTCCCGCTCGCCATCGTACTGTGGACCATGGGCGCAATGGGCTGGCTGCCGCGCGTAAAGGCGTCGACGAAAGGCGAGGGTCATGAGCGGCGCTATTTCTACGGTGCGGTTTGGGCATCCTGCGTAGCGCAGCCGGTGTTGGGAATCCTATGGAAGCTGCTGCCGCATACGCGAACGGCCGACGTCGCCAAGTTAGTGGTATTCACCGGACTTCTAGGTTTCTTTGGCGTTCTCGCCCGGATGGGCTTGCTGCCGAGAACGCGACCGATCCTGCCTGGCGAGCTGGCGATTTCGGATTAAACGCAGAGAGCTCGAAATGCGTCACAATGGTTGAAGTGGCTGTTCGCCCAATAAAGCTGTTCTTGTGTTTTGTTGCGGTTGCGCTATGGGCGCAGGCCGGCGAGTTCGTCGTGCTCAGCAACGGCTTTCGTATTCACGCCGACAGCCACGCAGCCGACGGGTCCGTCATCCGGCTGCAAACCAGCCAGGGCGTAATCGAAATCCAGGCCAGCACGGTGGCCGCGTTTGAAAAGGAAGAATACACCGCGCCAGTTTCTTTACCCACCGTTCCGGCCGCCCCGCAACCCACGCTGCAACCCGTGCCCACACCGCAACAACTGATTACGCAAGCGGCCGTTCACGCGGGGCTGCCGCCGGCCATCGTGCACAGCATCGCTCGGGCTGAGTCAGGCTATCGGGAAGACGCGGTATCGCCCAAAGGCGCGATTGGCCTGATGCAGCTGATGCCGAAGACCGCCGCGGAGCTGGAAGCCGACCCCCACGATCCAACCCAAAACGCGGAAGCGGGCGCGCGATACTTGCGCGATTTGCTGCAGAAGTACGAGAACGACCCGCATCAGGTTTCGAAAGCCGTGGCGGCTTACAACGCCGGACCGGCGGCGGTGGACAAGTATCACGGCATCCCGCCCTATCGCGAGACCATTCAGTACGTCAATCGCGTATTGAAGCAATACGAGAAAGAACAAGCGAAGCAGAAAGCGGACTGATGGCCTTCGACGGTCTCCGCGTGGTCTCGTTCGAGAGCCGGCGCGCCAAGGAAATGGCCGAGCTGATCCGCAAACAAGGTGGCGATCCGTTTGTCGCGCCTTCGATGCGCGAGGCTCCTATTGAGAACAATACGGAGGCGTTCGAGTTCGCCCAACGCCTGTTTCGCGGCGACTTCGATCTGATGATTTTTCTGACAGGCGTAGGCGCCAGGGCGCTTCATAAAGTTTTGGCGTCGCGCTACCCGGAGGAGCAGTTTGCCGAAGCGCTGCGGAAGATCGCGGTGGCTGCGCGAGGACCCAAGCCCCTGGCGGTCCTTCGCGAGTGGAACGTTCCCGTGGCCGTCACCGCGCCGGAGCCGAATACATGGCGCGAGCTTCTGGCCGCGCTCGAAGGCCGTACGGAACGTCGCATCGCGATTCAGGAGTACGGCAAATCGAACACAGAGCTATTGGATGCGTTGCGGGCGCGCGGCGCGGACGTCACCCCAGTGCGCGTGTATCAATGGGATTTACCGGAAGACCTGACGCCGCTGCGTGACGCGGTGCGTCGGATCGCCGAAGGGCAGGGCGACGTCGCAATGTTTACCACGTCCATTCAGATCCTGCACCTGTTCCGAATAGCGGCTGAAGAGCAACTTACCGAAGCGATGCAGCAGGCGCTGCGTGGCATGGTGATCGCCTCCATCGGTCCCACAACCTCTGAGACGCTGGAAGAATTTGGATTGACGCCCGATATCACACCAAGCCACCCCAAGATGGGCTTTTTGGTGAAGGAAACCGCCGAGCAGGCCGCAGCGATTCTGGAGCGTAAGCGAGCTATTCATGCCTAAACGAGATGATATTTTCGCTCAGTTCGGCAAGTACTACGGACTGGCCTTCTTGATCCCGTCTTCGATCCTGGTCGGCTACGGCATCGGATACGGGCTGGACAAATTCTTCGGCACCACCTACCTCAAGATGGTCTTTCTGCTCCTGGGCATTGCCGCCGGCATGATCGAACTGATTCGCGAGTTGAATAAGGATGATGCCGGGAAGTGACCCTGGCTCATACGACCGATTCGTCAGGCGCGTCCAGTGGATTATCCTTGCACTGGCTGTTGCAGGAGCCCTCGGCTTAAGTTTCTCGCGTGGAATCCGGACCGGAATGGCCTTCGTGGTTGGATCGGCCATCTCCTTCACCAGCTTTTGGGGATGGCAACGAGTTGTGGATGCTTTAGGCCCCACTCCACGCAAGCGAGGGCGATTGTTTTTCGTACTGCGGCTGCTCGCACTCGTCGCTTTAGCCTGCGTTATAATCAAATATCTTCGACTGAATGTAGCTGCTGCCGCTGTTGGGCTGCTTGTTTCTGGGGCAGCGGTCATTCTCGAACTCATCTACGAAATGATTTATGCAAGCTGAATCGGAAGTCTGGACTACTGCCCTGTTTAACCGCTTCCTGGCGGGGCCGCTCGACACCTTCTTGANNTCTTGAATGCCATCGGACACCCCGCGGCCGATCCCGCACATCCGTGGGAAAACTGGATCACCGTGGAACTCTTGGTGGTGGCGATTATCCTGGTCGTCTTCGGGTTCTTGCGATCAAAGCTCTCGGTGGACAAGCCTGGAAGCTTCCAGCTCAGCTTCGAAGCGATTTATAAGTTCATCTCGGGTCAAACGAATGAATCGATCGATCACCATGCCGACCGCTACATGCCGTTTTTCGGGACTATTTTCATCTTTATTCTTTTTCTGAATCTGATCGGGATCATTCCCGGCCTGGAATCGCCCACCATGTCTCCGGCGGTTCCACTTGCCTTCGCGATCGCGGTTTTCCTTTATTACAACTGGATGGGTTTTCGGGAACATGGCGTCGGAAAGTATTTGCTGCACTTTGCAGGTCCGGTCTGGTGGATGGCGCCCATCATGATCCCCATCGAATTGATCAGTCATTTTGCACGGCCGTTATCACTGACCATTCGTCTTTACGCGAACATGTTCGCGGGCGAGCGGGTGACGGTGACCTTTCTCACGCTCACATATCTCCTGCTTCCGGCCGTCTTCATGGGACTGCACGTTTTCGTAGCACTCTTACAGGCTTTTATATTCATGTTGCTGGCTACCATCTATGTAGGTAGCGCAGTGGCGCACGAACACTAGCGGCTTTATCCGTTCGCAAGCGTGAGCCCGCCGTCCCCCAGGGCGGATTGGGAACCACCTCCTGGCGAACAATTTCGTATAAGGAGAACCACTCGAATGAAACGTAAACTCATGTACTCGGCAGGCATGTTGATGCTGCTGGGCAGCCCGATTTTCGCGCAGACACCCGCCGGCGGAAGCGGAACAACGGACTGGCATCTGCCATTCGCCTATCTCGCCATGGGCATTGCATCGGGCCTCTGCGGATTAGGCCAGGGCAAAGCCGTCGCTTCAGCCACCGAAGGAATGGCTCGCAATCCTGGCGCTGCTGCTGCAATTCGCGGCGCACTCATTCTTGGACTGGTGCTGATTGAATCACTGGCGTTGTATACGCTGGTCATCACCTACGTCGCAAAATAGTTTGGCCAAGGGGCGGCCGTGTGCTGCCCCTTTCCCTTCGATGAAACTCCAAGGTATCTTCAGCCCCATCACCACACCCTTCAACCACGAAGGCGAGCTGTGGAAAGTGAAAGTCCAGCACAACATCGAAAAGTGGAATGCCACAGGACTGAGCGGCTATGTCGTGGTCGCTTCCACCGGTGAAAGCGTCATGCTGGGCACCGATGAAAAGATCCAGCTCTGGGAATGGGTGGCGCAATGGGCTGCGCCCGAGAAATTGCTGATCGCCGGAACCGGCATGGATAGCGTGCATCAAACCGTGACGCTGACGAATCGCGCGGCCGATCTCGGCTACAAAGCCGCGCTGGTCAAAACGCCGTCATTCTACAAGGGACAGTTCAGCAAGCCCGAAACGCAGATGTTGTTCTTCCGCGCTGTGGCCGATCAAGCTAAGATTCCGGTGGTGCTCTACAACTTTCCGCAGAACACCGGCATCGATCTCGCTGCCGAGGCGGTGGCTGAGCTATCGCATCATCCCAACATCATTGGGATCAAGGAGAGCTCAGGGAACGTCGAGAAGCTCTTGCAGATGGTCCGCGAGACCAAGAAAGGCTTTCAAGTTCTGACGGGGTCGGCAACCACTCTTGCCCCGTCGCTCGCGATCGGCTGCACCGGCGGCATTCTCGCGTTCGCGAACGCAGCGCCGTACGCGACCATTTCCATTTGGGAGGCGCATCGCACGCGCGAGCCTCAGGCTGCGTTGGACTGGCAGAATCGCATTGGCCGCGCCGCCAAGCTGGTGACTACGAAATACGGCATCGGCGGCCTGAAATACGCCATGGATTTGACCGGTTATTACGGCGGACCGCCTCGGCTGCCACTCACCGTTCCTACGCCAGCGGCAAAGCAGGAGATCGAAGTAGCGTTCGCCGATCTGCGAGGCTGATGTTGATATCGTCGATCATACGCCGCGTGTTTTCCCGAACCAGCCGCGCGAATGCATCGCGTGTGATATTGGGATCGCGGAACGAGTACGTGATCCCTCGCGACGAGTTCACAACGGCACCGAGGCCATCTTCGTTGAAACACTCGGCAGCGGCCTTTGCGCTACCGCCCTGCGCTCCGTAGCCCGGAACCAGGATCAGCGCTTTCGGCATCAGCGACCGTAGCCGGCTGCCTTCTTCGGGAAACGTTGCGCCGATCACCGCACCGATAGAACTGTAGCCGGATTCTCCCACCAAATCGCGACCCAGTTCGTTCAACACGCCAGCGATTTTTTCATACAACGGCTTGCCGGTTTCGGCCAGCGGCTGGTCTTCGAAGTCCTTCGAGCCGGCGTTCGACGTTTTCAAAATCACGAACAGCCCCTTGGCATGCTTGTGGCACGCTTCGACAAAAGGAATCAAACTGTCGCGGCCCATGTATGGCGTCACGGTGAGCGCGTCGCAATCGAACACATCGCTACCCAAGTACGCATTCGCGTAGGCTTCAGCAGTTGAAGAAATGTCGTTGCGCTTGCCATCGGCAATTACCAGCAAGCCGCGCCGTTTTGCCGCGCGAACGGTATTGTCAAAAGCCTGCATCCCTGCGACGCCGTATTGCTCGAAGAACGCCAATTGCGGTTTGACGGCTGGGACCAAATCGGCCACCGCGTCGAGAATCAATTCATGGAATTCGGTGATCGCCGCGCAAAAATCGCCGCTTCGAACAAACGCGGGCATCTGATCGATGCGCGGATCGAGGCCCACCACGCAGCGACTGTCTTTTGCGCGAATTGCTCCGATCAAGCGGTCGGCGAACGACGCCATCTCTAGAAATTATAGAGGACTTGGCGAAGTGCGTCCTGATACTCCTGCCGCGCAGCCTTGGCAGCGTTTCTTGCATCTTCTTCCGTGAAGTTCGCGAGGTCCCATTTCTCCACCGCGATCATGGAATGATCGGGCGTGGCAAGGTCTTCCTCGGCGCGAATGGCGGCGATCCAGCGGTCGACGGCCGCCTTGTAGTCGGATCTAAGCTTATCCAGTTCCGTATTTTCCATATGGTTAGAACACGTTCTTCAGCGCCCAGAACAGGAAGCCTGACATGAGCATGGCAGCGGGAAGCGTCAGCACCCAAGCCAGCGCGAGGTTGCGAACGGTGGACAACTGCAGCCCCGTATGATTAGCGGCCATCGTGCCGGCAATGCCGGACGAAAGCACGTGAGTGGTACTCACAGGCAAACCCATATAATCGGCCAAGCCGATGGTTGTCATAGCGGTTATTTCAGCGGCCGCGCCTTGCCCATAAGTCAGGTGATCTTTGCCGATCTTTTCGCCCACCGTCACCACAATGCGCTTCCAGCCGATCATCGTGCCCAGACCTAGCGCCATCGCTACAGCCACCTTCACCCAGAGCGGAATGAACTTGGTGGCGAGATCAATGTGCTTCTTGTAGTTGCCGAGGGTCTTCAGGTCATCCGGGCTAAACGTAGCCTTGCCGGACTTCTGGACCAGGCGGATTGTCTCGCTGACGACATACATGTCGTTGCGGAAGTTGCGCGTCATGTCGGGCGGCACGTTCTTGAGTTCCTTGTAAAGGGCGGTCTCGTTGCCGATATCGCCGATCAGTGAGCGTAGCGCCAGCATGGTGTTGGCGTTGAATTCCTTGGTGCGAATGAACGCTGTTAAATCATCGCGCGGGTCGGCCACCACGGCGTTCGGGTCAACGTAGCGACTGACTACCTGAACGGTTTGTTGCGACACCGCCAGAAAGTCCTGGGTTTGCGCCGGCGTAACGGCGCGATTCAAGGCGTAGGTCGTTGGCACAGTGCCGATCAGGATGAGCATGATGAGTCCCATGCCTTTTTGTCCGTCATTAGAACCGTGTGCGAAACTCACGCCAGTGCAGGTAAAGATGAGCAGAGCGCGAATCCAAAAAGGTGGTGGTTCACCGTTCTTCGGCGCTTCATAGAGTCTCCGGTCTTTGATAACCGCTTTACAGAACAATAGGAGCAACCACGCAAGGCCGAATCCCACTAGAGGCGAGAGCAGCAGCGACCGGCCAACGCCCGCCGCCTGAGTCCAGTCCACTCCGCTGGTGCCCTGCCGCGGATTCATCAGTTGGTTCGCAATGCCGACACCGATGATGGAGCCGACCATGGTGTGCGAACTGGATGCGGGCAACCCGAAGTACCAAGTGCCGAGATTCCAAAGGATGGCGGCGATCAGCAAGGCAAAGACCATCGCAAAGCCCGAACCGCTGCCCACTTGCAGGATCAACTCCACGGGCAGCAAAGTGATGATCGTGAAGGCGACCGCCCCGCTGGAAAGCAACACACCGATGAAGTTCCATGCGCCGGACCACGCCACCGCTAAGTGGGGCTCCAGGGAATGCGTATAGATGACCGTTGCTACGGCGTTCGCCGTATCGTGAAAGCCATTCACGAACTCAAAGCCGAGGGCAACCAGGAGCGCGACGCCCAGCAATAGGTATGGGTAAACAGACGTTCCGCGCTCGACCTGCAAGTCCCGAGCGAGGCTGACGACGGTGTAGATAAGTCCAACAATGAGAGCCACTCCGAAGACGACCATGCCGATCATTCCGGGGCTTTTCGACATTTTCTGATGTAGTGCGGGTGCAGCAGCGGCCATAGTTCTCCTTCAGCCTGCCTACTATAAACCCGCAGTATTACGATTTGCTTAATTTCCGGTTACAACGACATTCCGGGCGGAAAAACCTTCAGTCAATTTTCAGCTGGCGTGTGAGCCGTACGAAGCCCGGCACGCCCAGGATTTTATCGACCTCGGCGCAGCGCTTCTCGTCCAGCACTTTGAATCCCGATTTCTCATAGGCCAACCGCGCCGCATCGTTGCCTATGTACGTCGTGATTTGCGCCAGCCCGCACCCGGCCCGGCGTGCTTGAACAAGCGCTTCGTCGATCAAACTGCTGATTAGCCCGCGCCGCCGGAACTGCGGCAATGTAGCGACGCTCTCGATAGCGAAATCGGCTCCAACCTCGGACGGCATGCAGGCGGCCCAAACAGGACCCACCCGCTGATAGGATCGAGCGGCATCCGCCTCGGTCCACCCCAGATCGCGCTGTACGTTGGACATCGCATCGCCCACGATTTCCCATGCCCCCCGGGTTTCAAAGCCGCAGAGCGCCGCTGCGCGTTCGCCATCGATCTCCGCGATCAAAAAGCTTTCGCAATGATAGAGCGACTGTGGCTCGGCTAGAGCCAGACGCCGCAAGTAATCGAGACATCCCGCTTCATCGGCGCCGATGATCAGATCCCACAAGCCGCACCCCAGGTGCGCGCGCGAAGCGGCAAACATCACCCACGCCAGGAATTCAGCATCATCCAAGGTGCCGCAGCGGATACGAAGCGCCATCAGGCGGTCATGAGTGCCGTAACAGTGGTACGGTCGATCACCTGTTGATAAGCGTCCAGCATTCCTTCGATCGGAACGATGGTTGTGGCCAGCGACTTCGCATCGAATTGCTTCTTGTCGAGAAGTTCGACGAAACGCGGGATGTCGCGCATCGGATTCGCGCCGCCATATTGGCCCGCGTGATGAGTGCGTCCACCGATGGTGAATACCACAGCGGGTAAGGTGACATTGCCGGTGGGAAGACTGGTGGTGACGATGTGGCCGCCGGGGGCGCACATCATATAGGCCTGCTGGATGGGAAGAATGCCAGTGGGATCGGGCCCGGCTTCGAGCTTCGGTTTCGCGCGATCGGCACCCACCGCTTCTACGACGAAGTCCGCGCCCGCGCCACCCAAGAGTCCGCCGGAATCGCGGCCGCCCGCCCACAGCCGGTTGTTCGGGCCATTGGAAAGCTCACGAACCTTTTCCACAAGTTTGTCGCCTTCCACGTTGGGGTCCAGCACATGTGTTGCGCCCACCTTGAGGGCGACCTC
This sequence comes from Bryobacterales bacterium, assembly GCA_003132905.1. The sequence goes on from PKZC01000106.1 coordinate 36,047, forward strand.
GCGGCGAACGCGAATTGGATCGATGCCGATGATCGTCGAAGCGCCGGCAATGCGCGCGCCCTGGATGGCGCTCAATCCTACGGGACCGCACCCCACCACAGCAACGATCGATCCTATTCCGACGTCGGCCAAGACTTGCGATGCCGTGCAACCCAATCCTGCAACACTCACGCAACTACAGACCATGCCGAGGTCAGCGGCCGACGCTTTGGTGAAGACCGGCACCACCCATTCTTCGAACGTGACCATCAGCTCGGCCAGCCCACCGATGTGCGAGTTGGCGTAGACAGGTGTACCGTCGCGCATGTCGGCGATGGGGACAAGATCGTTCGGACCCTGGCGGCCGAGAAACTGGCACATATCGGCGCGGCCGCGCAGGCATTGATAACACGAGCCGCACTGCGGCGTGCCCGATACACAAACGCGGTCGCCCACCTGGACCCGGCGTACTTCGGGCCCGACTGCTTCTACAGTTCCCACGCCGCCATGTCCCTGAATCAGCGCCATGCGCGACATCGCCAGGAAGGCAGGGGGAACAACACGCGGCGGGGCATCTTTTACCGCCGGAGGTAAGCCCGGCGGGGGAAGCCCAAGTACGTCGCTCGAATTGGAGTAGCAGAGGTTGGTTGCTTCCGTCCGGACCACGATTTGCCGGCCGCTGATGGGGCGCAACGTCAAATCCTGAAGCGTGGTGCGGCCGGGTCCAGCGCCGCGCGAGACCCATCCGCGAAATTTTCGGCCTGGCGCGGCAGCTTTGGATTGTGCCAGCAACGTCCCACTTTGCGCCGCCAGCGCGACACCTCCAGCCAGCACGCCCCGGCGGGAGAAGGCAGAATCTTTCGGTTCCATCGGAACCAGTGTATCCTTAACGCCACAGCCGAAACCCAACCTCAACACCACAGCCGAAACCAAACCTTGGCGGGCATGGTACTAGCACATACCAGTACCAAGCGGCGATTTGGTTGGTTGGGTCCACCGATGCATCATCGGTCAGGTGAACATTACCATGAGCAGTCAGCTTGCATATGATCCCGGGAATTTCTATGTTTGGCGAGCATCGGACGGGTTTGCTATCCACCTCGGTTTGAACGTGGTCACGCAACTGACTGCGCAGATTTCGCGGGCGGGAAGTGAAGCCGCCGGCATGCGCGGAATCTTGATCGGCCGTACCATCGATTCGCCGTTACGCATAACGGTGATTGAGGATTTCCAGCTGATCCCTCCGGTGGAAGACAGTTCCGAGTATTCGGACCTGGACGACGCACCCATGGAGATCGCCTGCAGAATGACGGATGCGGGTGGCGATCAGCGCGCGGTCGGTTTCTTTGGGGTGGAACGCGAGGGCCGGCTGAACATGCGCGAGCGCGATCTGCAGACCTTCAGCCGTCTGTTTTGCGAGACCGGGAAAGTCGCCTTACTGATTCAAACCTCGAGGCGCGGCAATGAAAGCGACGCCGCGTTGTTCTATTGGCAAAACGGCGGGGCCTATCCCCGCGATTTCGGCTTCGGATTCCCACTCGACACAGCCCAACTGTCGGATGGACATCCCGGCTGGAGATATCCGGACCCACTGGAAAATACGCCAGTCCCAGTATCCCCGTACCGGCTGGAAGCGCCAGAAACTCCGAAAGCTACGGCGCCCAAGGCTTTACCACCCATGGCTCCTCCGCCGGTTTCGCGCATGCCGCGAGAAGGCATCCGCTGGTCGCACCTTTTACCAACTGCGGCGGTGGTAGTGCTCGGCATCTGCGCGCTACAACTGGCGACGAATTCCAATCACTCGGTTTCCGCCGCTCCGTCGGCAACCGGAACCCAGAGCAAACAGACTAGCTTGGGCCTCGCGGTGGTTTCCCGGCCGCACCAGTTGGAGATTCGCTGGAATCGCGAGTCTGCTGCCATCGCGGATTCCGACCGGGGCGTCATGAAGATCACCGAAGCCGGCCTCACGCAGGCCATCCCGTTCGACCAGCGTCAGCTGCGAGATGGCTACGTGGCGTATACGCCGACCACCACCGACGTCAGGATTACCTTTGACGTGACCGGACAAAACGGCGCCATGACGACGGACGAGATCCGAGCCGTTGCGATTCCGTAGTCCTGGTGCAAGGCTACTTTAGGATTTGGAACAGATTGCTGTAATCGTCGGTCCACGGGCGTAGCCATGCGGGTGCGGGAGCCGGACTCCAGCTTCCCGGTGGCAGCAGCCGATCCAAAGTTTGCGGACTGTCGGCGAGCAAAACCCATTGCGAGTGTGCGCGATGCTGCCGGAAATCTTGGTTAATTTCCACCACCCGTGCAGACTTACCAAGCGCCTGCGCCGCCCTGCCCGCTACCGGAAGCAGATCCAGAAACGAATTCGAGAGGTGCAGGGCAAGCACTCCATGAGGAGCCAGGCGATCGAAATATAGCTGAAAAGCCTCCCGGGATAGCAGGTGGACTGGGATGGAATCGCCTGAAAACGCGTCCACCGCAAGGACATCGAACCGCCGCTCGCGTTCGCGCTCCAGCGCAAGACGGCCATCTCCGGCAACAATTTCTACCTTTGCCGCCGAGTCCCGCAGGAAAGTGAACTGATCTTGGGCAGTTTGAATTATGAGAGGGTCTAGTTCATAGAACCGGTATTCATCACCGAGCCGGCCGTATGCGGCCATAGTTCCAGCGCCCAAACCAATAATGCCGACTTTGAGGGGCCGGGCTCCGGGCCGCTGTAGTGCCCTGCCCGCGCCACTGAGTCTTCCGTAATAGCCCGTGGGCTCGCGGCGGAGCGCCGGGCTGAGTAACTGAACACCGTGCGCAATCACGCCGTGGACCAGTGTCCTTTCGGATTCGCCCGTCCTGGGATTTATGGAATCCGAGACGCGAACCGAGCCGTAGAGGCTGCGTGCCATTAAGCGCGAACCGGCAGCGGTTGCAGTTATCTGCGCGCCGGACACCACCACCAGCCATACCGCCAAGCCGGCCCAGAGAGCATCGGTGAGCAGGGATCTGCGGTATTCCAGAATCAAAGCCAAGGCTGCGCACGCGGCCAATCCCAAGGAAAACTCATAGACGCTGCGGAACAAGAGCGGAGCGGCCACGGCCACCAATGCGGAACCCGCGGCGCCACCGAGCGAAACCATCAGATAAAACTCCGTCAGATGAGCGGGAGCAGGTTTGCGCAGCGCCAGTTCTCCGTGGCAGAACATACAGGCGATGAACAATGTCACAAGGTAGGCCACGATGTGCAGGAGAATCAGCGAACCGGGCACCTCGTAGGTAAGCAGGTATCCGGCGCCAGCGAGCGCGGCGGCATAGAAAGGCAGCATCAGCTTGCGGCGGTACCAATGCGCGTGATCGAAACACAAAATAAAGCTAAGCAGGTAGAGGCTCAGCGGAACAATCCATAGGAATGGAACCACCGCGATGTTCTGGCAAAGATGGTTGGTTGTGGCCAGCAGCAGAAAACTTGCGCAAGCGGGCAGGATGATCCACATCGCCCGCTGCCGACACGAGGGGCTCTCCGAATCCTCGCTCCGAGACGGCGCCGTTGTGGAATTTAAGTTCAGCCGCAGACTGGGGTGAGCCGCGCTTCCGTAAGCCAGCCACGCCAACAGCAGTGCGAATACGGCATACTCGCAGGACCATAGAATGCCCTGTATGTGCGTCGGGACCCACGGCTCTACCAGAACCGGATAACTGAGCAGCGCCAGTAGCGAGGCAAAATTGGATAAAGAGAACAGCCGATAGGGCGTCGCGCCGCCGGATCGCCGTGAGTACCATGTTTGCACCAACGGGCTGGTGCTGGAGAGTAGAAAATACGGTCCGCCCACCGTCACCAGCAGCAACCCGAGAATCCTCGGCAAAGGATTTTCATCGCCCGCCGGCTTCCACCATGCAGAGGGTATAACGGGCAGCAGCAGAAGACTCGCGGCTAAGAGCCCTATGTGCAGCCAATAGGCGCGGGGATTAGTCTGCCGGGACAACCAGTGGGCATACATATACCCCAGCAGAAGCATGGTCTGGAAGAACAGCATGCAGGCTGTCCAGACCATTGCCGATCCGCCGAACCAAGGCAGAATCATCTTGGCGATCATAGGCTGAATCTGGAACAAAAGAAACGCGCCGAGGAAGATTGCAAGCCCCGAAATCCCGTGGCCGGCCTTAGAGTAAGGGAGCTCCGTTTTGCGGGAATCAGGCGCGCATATGTCCGGCGATGCCGCGAAGGTGGAGGCCATCTATCTTCATCGTTCGGCAAGCATCTGAAAGGACTTTAGACGCCCCGGGCGAGCGCCGGCCAAGGACTGGAATGATTAGACTTACTTGAATGCAGCGCGGGCCCGATATTGCTGGTCTGGCGGAGGAAGAGGGATTCGAACCCCCGAGCGAGTTACCCCGCTAACGGTTTTCAAGACCGCCGGTTTCAACCACTCACCCATTCCTCCGATTCCTATCCTACCTAATTTCATCCGCTTGAGAGCACTGTCACTACCTGGTTCGACATGGTTTGGGTCAGTGGAACAGGAGAAGGAGAAAGAACGCGAACGACGGAGGAGTCGAGACTTTGGCCGTTAGCCCTTGACAGGCTCAGAGCAGGTTTCAAGGCGTTGGAATCAGATGACCCACGTATGGGGAAGCGGCGAGAGCGAGGAAGTTTATCGATGGCTCGCAAGTGAGACGGCCGCCTCGCGTTGATAGTTCCCTTCGGGGAATTTTACCAGAAGGATATCCGCAGCTTGCAGACTAGTCGAGCAGCGTTGATCCGCGTACGCCCCAGATCTCGCGCGCGTATTCTGAGACAGTCCGATCGCTCGAGAACTTGCCCATACGTGCAACGTTCAGGATCGCCATGCGAGTCCAGCCATCCCGGTCGCGGAATGTCGCGCCCACTCTCTCTTGTGTGTCGATATACGGCATCAAGTCCGCCAAGTGGACGTGTTCGTCGTTCGCGTCCAAGACGCTTGCAACAATCCAGGCAAACAGGTCAGGTTCCTGGGCGCAGAATCGGTCTGAAGAAAAGCTATCAACGACCCGCTTGACCCGCTGATCGCGGGCATAGAAATCCCAAGGCCGATAGGACTTCCGGTCGCGCATCGCGCGCACCTCGGCCGTTTTCAGGCCGAAAATAAACATATTCTCCTCGCCCACTTCCTCGCGGATCTCGATGTTAGCGCCATCCAGAGTGCCGATGGTGAGGGCTCCATTCAGCGCCAGTTTCATGTTGCCGGTACCTGAAGCTTCCGTTCCAGCGGCGGAGATCTGCTCGCTCAGATCGGCAGCGGGAATGATCTTCTCCGCAAGCGACACGCGATAGTCGGGGATGAAGACCACCTTGATCCACTGGCTGGCGCGCGCATCATTGTTGATCACGCGTCCTACATTGTGGATCAGCTTGATGATTTGCTTGGCGAACCAATAGCCGGGCGCGGCCTTGCCGGAGAAGATATAAGTTCTCGGAACAGCAGGCTGCCGGTGGTCCTCAATAAGTGAGAGATACTCGTCAATGATGTGCATCACGTTTAGCAATTGCCGCTTGTAGGCGTGGATGCGTTTCACCTGAACATCGAAGATAGAATCGGGATCGACGTGGAGGCGAGTAACATCCTTGATGATCCCCGCCAGCCTCACCTTGTTCGACCGTTTTACCTTTTGGAAGTCGGCTTGAAAGCCCACGTCGTCCGCGTGGCTTTCCAACTCTCGCAACCGATAGAGATCGGTGGTCCACGCCTCGCCCACGGTTGACGTGATTAGACTCGCCAGCCCGGGATTCGACTTCAGCAGCCACCGCCGTTGCGTGATGCCATTGGTCTTGTTGTTGAATCGTTGTGGATACAACTGGAAGAAATCCGGCGCCAACGACGTCTTGATCAATTCCGTGTGAATGCTCGAGACGCCATTGATGGAATGGCTTCCCACCATGGCCAGACTCGCCATGCGCACCTGCTTGGGCGTGGATTCCTCAATGATGGACAGCCGCCGGGTGCGTTCGATATCGCCGGGGTAGACGGTCGAGGCCTGATCCAAGAAACGCCGGTTGATCTCGAGGATGATTTGCAAGTGCCGCGGGAGAACGGTCTCGAGCAGTGGAACCGGCCACTTCTCGAGCGCTTCGGGCGCCAACGTATGATTGGTATAACCGAGCGTAGCTTGCGTGATGCTCCACGCTTCGTCCCACTCCAGCTCCTTTTCATCCACCAGAAAGCGCATCAATTCGGCTACTGTCAGGGCGGGATGCGTGTCGTTCAGTTGGATCGCGACCTTGGATGCGAAGCCGGCGAATGTATTGTGATTCTGCTCGTATCGCCGCACAATGTCCCGCAACGCGCACGCCACCAGAAAATACTCCTGGATGAGCCGCAACTCGCGTCCCGCAACGATTGCGTCCGAAGGATAGAGGACCTTCGAAATAGTCTCGGATGCCATCTTCTGCTGAACGGCCTTGAAATAGTCGCCGTCGTTGAAGATTTGCATGTCGAAGTCATGGGAAGAGCGGGCGGAGAAGAGCCGCAGGCGATTCACCGTTCTTCCACCGTATCCGGGGATCAGCATGTCATACGGAATGCCGACGAGCACCTTCCAATCCATCCACATTGGGTTGTAAACGCCCTTGCGGTCGGTGGAGTCCTCGATGCGGCCATAAACAGGGACGAAACAAGCCTGATCGGGACGCTCGATCTCCCAGGGGCTGCTCTGCGCGAGCCAGTTGTCGGGCTTCTCGCGTTGATATCCGTCGTCGATTTCCTGCTTGAACAGGCCGTATTCGTAGTTAATGCCGTAACCGCAGGCGGACATTCCCAGAGTGGCGAGGGAATCCAGGAAACAAGCGGCCAGGCGGCCGAGACCGCCATTACCGAGCGCCGCGTCGGATTCACTGTCCTCCACCGCGTCTAGATCCGCGCCAAGATTGCCCAGAGCGTGACGGTACAGGTCGCGAATTCCCAAGTTGTGAAGATTGTTTCCCAGCGATTGTCCCATCAGAAATTCGATGGAGAGATAGTTGATACGCTTGGGATCTTCCCGCTGGTAGCGCTGCTCAGTTTCGAGCATCCTGGCGACCAGATGGTCGCGAACCGACAACGCTACCGCGTTGAACAGGTCGGTTCCGGACAGGTCGCCCCACGCTTTGCCGAGCGAATAAGTCGCGTGGCGGCGTATCGATTCCTCGATCGTTGACACGTCCACGATATTAGTGTTGGAAGGCGTGTACGGCCTCCTCTCGAGTCCCGGCGATATCAAAGATACGGTGCATGCGCACCAGTTCGAACGCCGCGCGAACCTGTTTCGTCAGCCCGCAGAGCTTCAGGTCGCCATTCTTGGCGGTCAGTTGCCGGAGGCAGGATAGCATGGCCCCCAGCCCGGAGCTGTCCACGAAGCGCAGGCGGCTCAGGTCGAGCACCAGCTTCGTGTTAGCTTGCAGCACTGGCGCGATGTCGCGCTTAAACTCGGGCGCATTGCTCGCGTCCAGCTCATCCACCGGCATTTCCGCAACAGCGATGTCGTCCAACCTATCCACATTGATTTCCATTGAGTTCACTCCTTGTATTTCTCTTTTTCACCAGCGCGACACAGTTTCGTCCGCGTTCATCCCGGTAATACCGCACTTGATCCACGGTCTGAGAAATGATGTAGGCCCCGTATCCGGATTCGTGGGTGCCATCCAGCGCAGGCGGGGGCGCTGCCACCGGATCGAAAGGATCGCCGAGATGATGCAGCTGGATCGAGACATAATCCGCGAAAGCTTCGGCTTCCAAATGGATCCATTGATCGGCTCGGCCCTGGTAGGCGTGCTTCATGATATTGCTGGCTGCTTCGTTGACCGCCAGTTCGAGCGACCCAATGCCATCCTCGTCAAGAAGGCCGCCGCAGAATGCGCTCACAAAGTCTCGCACCACCCGCAGCTGCTTCAGATCGCTGCTGATATCGATTTCCCGGTGCGCGATCGGCAGTTGTCTCTCTTCGATCCGAATCGCCACGCTGGTCAGATCGTCCGTCAGCCGGTCCGATCCGGAAAAAGCGATCACGGCTTTTCGCAGGCTTTCGACTAATGTCGCGGGCTCGAGCTGCCCGTTCGCTTCTACGCAGCGCGCCAGCCGTTCCATTCCAAACTGTTCTCCTGCCGGGTTTCGTGCCTCGGTGATTCCATCGGAAAAGAACAGCAACAAGTCTCCTGGCTGGAAGCTGATGGACATTTGATCGTACATCTCGCCTTCGCGTATTCCCAGCGGCAGGTTGTCGCCATGCAGGATTTCGCTGTGTCCCGTACTGCCGTGTAAATGAACGATACCCGTGTGCCCGCAATCCACCAGCTCGAGGGTATGCTTGCTCATGTCTAACCGCGCGTAGCACAAAGTCACAAAACTATCGAGATCAATCAAATGCCGCACCAGTTCCGCATGCGCGAGCATCACCACATCTTTGGGCTCCGGTAATTTGCCGTCCTTCGACACAACCATGAGGTCGCTGAGAGCCCGAAGGAAGTGGCTTTTTGTCGCCGCACCCAACAGCGCCGCGGGGATGCCTTTACCCATGACGTCGCCCACGATCACATCGAGGGACTCATCGGAGTGCCGAAGAAAGATGTAAAAATCGCCGTCGATGCGCTGTGAAGGAATGGTGAGTGCGGCCACCCGAACTCCTGGAACATCCAGGGGCGGCTGATCGAGCAGCAGGGTTTGCTGGATTTTGAATCCGATGTCGATCTCATGCTCCCGGGCTTGTTCCAGTTCCTTGTTCACGGCCTGGAGTTGAGCGGTTCGTGCAACGACGCGCTGTTCTAACTCAGCGTTCAGAATGCGGATCTCCGATTCGGCACGTTTGCGTTCCGTGATGTCAAGAAACGTCACCACCGCTCCGATCGCATCCCCGTCGCGACGCATCGGATGAGACCAGTATTCCACCGGAAAGAATGTTCCATCGGCACGCCACATCACTTCATCGTCCACGTGCGCGTAGTCGCCTTTGATGAGAGCGCGGAATGCCTTACATTCGTCCTGCGGCAGCGGTCTTCCATCGGACCGCCGATAATGGGCCACGCCATGAAGACTTTTCCCGAGAAGGCTGCCCGGTTCGCGATAGCCGAGCATACTCGCGGCTGCCTGATTGACCCACGTGCAGTTGCCCTCGACATCGACGCCGCAAATTGCTTCGGCCGTGGAATCCAGGAGCAGCCGAATGCGCTCTTCCTTTTCACGGAGAGTCACTTCGCTCTGAGCGCGCTGGGCTCTGGTTCGCAAAGTTGCAATTCCGAATGCCAGGTCACTGGCGAGTTCAGTCAGCAGTGCAACTTCCTCCGTACCAAAAGCGTCGGGCTCGGCGGCATAAATCATGATGGCGCCGAAGGCCTGCGAGTCGACGATCAGAGGTATCGAAATGCTGGAAGCATAGCCGCGCTTCAACGCCTCGGCGCGCCAGGGGATCATTTGGGGGTCCGTGGCGATGTTTTTCGTCAGGACGGTTTCACGCGTTCGGATGCAGGCGCCCGTGGGTCCACGGCCTCGCTCGGTATCCGCCCAGGTGATGTTCAGAGTGGACAAGTATCCGGCTTCGAAGCCGGCCTGAGCGATCACGCGTACCGACTTGGCTTCGTCGTTCTCGCCACGGCCCACCCAACACAGCCGATAACCGGCTTGTTCCACGATGAGGTCGCAGATTTGCTGCAGCAGCGTGGGTTCCTCAGTGGCGCGAATCAACGCCTCATTGCAATTACTAAGAACCCGCTGCGCTTGATGGACGCGCCAGAGTCGCGCTTCAGTCCGATGACGTTCAATCACCGAGCCAAGAATATTAGCCACGGACTGAAGAAAGTTGACCTCGTCGGCGGTAAAACTTCTGTGGTGCCGACTACAGGCTGCAAGTACGCCATAAGGACCTTCGCTGGTGGCGATAACAACGCTCGCGCCGCTCACCACCTCGTGCTCATGGAGCAGCGCCGTTCCCGCGAACCGCTTCTCGGCGGCGAGGTCCTCGACGATCACCGGCTCGTCGGATTGAAGGGTATATCCAGCCTGGGAGTCTGTACCAAGGCCGACGGTCGCATGACCGACACATCCGGGCTTCCAGCCCGCTCCTGATCTCAGCAACAACGCTTCGCGATTCGGCAGAATCTCCAAGATTTTGGAATAGTCGACGCCGAGCGCCTGAGTAACCTGGTTCGCCGCATCGTCCAACATTTGGGGCAGCGCGGCGCCACGCAATGCGCGCTCACCGAGATCGGCCACCACCGACTGCAGGCGGGCGAGCATCCGGATCTCGTTCTCGGCCTGCTTGCGCTCGGTAACGTCATGGAAGGTGCCGCGCACCAACACTACTTGTCCAGTCGCATCGCGCTCCGCCTCGCCCCGCCCAGTGACCAATCGAATGACGCCGTCGGCTCGGACCATCTCCAGATCAATCTCGTAAGATGCTCCTGTCTGGAGAACTTTTTGGATGGCCGCATCCAGTTGCACCGAACTCTGCGGCGTGAAGTACCCCAGGTGCTCCTGGTAGCTTGGCGGCGGCAGAACAGGATCGCGCGACGCAACCTGCGAAAGTCCCGCGGACCAACTGACACTATCGGACTTCGTATCCCACCACCAACTGCCAACCTTCGCCAGACGCTCGGCTTCCCGCAGTTCCATCTCCCGGCGATGAAGAATTCCTTCGGATCGCGAACGTTCCGCATCACTGCGATTGACGACGTATCCGTTCCAAATTGCGAAACCGGCCAGCAGCGCTATCGCCGCGATGATCATTAATGCGACGACGCTCCAGCCTGAGTAAACGCCGGCGGAAAATGCTCTCCACCCCAGGGCGCCTATTAGGATTGGAAGGATGACGGCGCCGGGCAACAGACGCCGTATGAGTACGCCGCCGGCCATCGAACTGGCAACCAACGCTGCCAGTCCGCGATCCGTGCGGGCACAAAGCAGACCGAGCGAGAGCACAAGCAAAGTAACAGCCGTCTGCAGGGCAAGGTGAGTGTATGAAATGTGAGACCCAAGAATGAAATCGAGGAGCCCAAAGATGGCCAGGACTGCCGTCACAAAGGCGAGGTACTGAGCAGGCCAATAAAGCCGCGACTTCCACGATACGCTCCGGCCCAGCAAGAGCAGGGCGACCCCTAACAAAAGCAAATCCAAAGCTGTGATCGGGGCGATCAGGCCGGGACGCATGCTAAAGAAAGCATCCACGGCGGGTTCGCGCAACAGTAGTTGGTCCACGCCCAGATTCCATCCGGTCAGGTGTTCGGCCACGCTCAGCAGGCCGACCAGGGCGGCCACTACGGCAAATAGCCGGCCAAAGATTCTTGAGCGCCTGGCCTGCTGGTCCCCTTTTCGCAACAACCAGAGGGAAAGCCCCAGCAACGCCAGACACACCGCCGCGTTCATCTTGATGACGGGTTGTCCAGGCACGACGCTTTTCAGGACCGCATTGTGAAACGCCAACCCTAGCAGCGATAGAAATCCAACGGCACAAGAAAACAAGCTGGCAAAAGCGGTAAATAGACTCAGGTGTCGAACGACGCGAGGGTCCGGCTGCTCGCTCAGGAATTCCCCTGCGTACGTGGCGATGGGGCGGGTTGCCGCCACTACTCCAATCACGTTGCCGTCGGCATCCCGGTACAGGGAACCGTCGAAAAGGACCGACGTACTGTGTCCATCACGGTGGCGAAGTTCCAGAGAGGAGCCTCGCACCGAGCCGTTGCGAAACACTTCCTCATAAGACGCCCGCGCCCGTTCCGGATCCGTGAAGCAATTCGAGAAGTCCGCACCGATGAGTTCGCTTCGGGAGCGGCCGGTCACAGTCTCAGCGGCGGCATTCGCGTCGTTGATCTTGCCGTCACGGCCGATGGTCATCAGCGGATCGAGGCTCGCCTCAAGCAGGCTTCGATTGTAAGTGCTCGCTAGCCGCGCCTGGCTTCTGCTGGCCTCGGCTTCCGCGGCGCGTCGTTTGGCCCAGGAGGAAAGCCCCCCGGCGGTCAGAGCGGTAATGAAGAAGGCGCTGAGGGCGATCCAGTTTTTCGGATCTCCAATGGTGAAGCTGTAAATCGGCGGCAGGAAGAAATAATTGAGGCACAGCATGCCCAGTACGGAGGCAAGCAGGCCCGGCCAGCGCTCCCACACGGCGGCTACCAGAAGCACGACTAGCAGCATCGCTAGAGCCACGGTCATTTCATTGATGTGGCTGCGAAGCAGCGCGCAGATCGCTGTCACCGTGGCGATTCCCGTAGCCGCCGCCAGATGGCCGACCAGCCGACTGTGAAGGCGAGGCTTCATTGCAGGATGCTTCTGCATCCGGAGTACCAGGCCCATCTGATAGAGAGGGGCTTACTACCTGCGCCGGGAGGCTCTAATTGCTGGATTTCACGGAAAGCTCTGAGGGATTTCACGCAGATCGCGAGTCAAACCCAGCGTCTTACGCCGACTCGATCTATATAGATTTCAGTCAGGTGGCGTCTCTTTATGAAATTTTCCTGGATTCTATATGACTCCTTCAGGCCTTGACTAATATTCTTGGGACGGAGCGGGAAGAGAACCGCATCGAGCGGGTCCCCGCGCGAGATTTAGAAGGAGATTCAAATGAAAACGTTAGTTAGTGTTCTTGTCGCCGGAGCCCTGTGCGCAACAGGCGCATTCGCAGAGGCAGCAGGAGGCGGCAATTCAATCGCGACTCCACATGCGCCGTTCCGGCCATTGAACAAGAGGCCCAGCGGTGCGCAGCAAACTGCGGTGGCACCGAAAGCATTACCAGAAGCAGCCGCTGGCGACACCGTCGAACAAGCTGAACGGCATCGAAGCGACCAAACAGTAGCGAGAGGTTGTGTAGGGCCGGTCATTATCTATAGCGGCCGGCCCTTTGTTTGATGTTTTCTTGTGTTAGCGACCAACGGCCTGAAATCGAAATGAGTAGCCAATCCCAATGAAATGACCGATCGTTGCCGACGAAAGGCCAATTCCATAATGAATATCCAGCTGATGCCGGGGCGTAATCTTATACGCTGCGCCGAAATGAAGCAGGTGCCTCGGCCCACCGCGCTGAGGGAAATCGCCTGCGTACTCGATGAACGCATCCGCTGGTTTCGTAAGTTGCCGATCCACGAGAAAGGTGGATTCTCCGGTAAGATTTCGCGAGTCCGTTTGAGTTGGCCAGTACAGTGCCAGTTGCCCCGCGGCGCTCCAATTGACGGAAAGCTTGCGCGACCAAGGCAGTTGAAGCCCGGGATCATATCCATGGCTCGACACCGCCGCTGCTCCGGTAGGGACGCTCAGAAAGACCACTAGCGATGCGTCGAATCCACCCGGGCCTGGGCCGAGCTGTTGTTTGATCCCGATTGTGAGGTCGCCGAAACCCGAGCCGATGCCCGATGCAGAAGCGACCTCGTGATAATAATCTGGAGCGGAGACGCGCAGCTCGGTAGTGCCAGCCACGCCAAATCGCAGCGACGTCTCCGGAGCATCGAAACTGCGCTGCCCCTGATTGCTGCTAATGAGAAAGCCGTTCTCAGCTTGGAAACTGCCCTTGGGAACCACGACACTGGATTCGGCAACCGCAGGCCGATCGGTGGAGATTGGATCATCGGCATCGGGCTGGCTTTGGCCGCGAAGAAGAACGGCTCCCATCAGAGTGACAATCAACCAGGCGCTATAGCTCAATGCTGCAACGCCTCTGCAATCGGTCCAAGCGCCAAAGCGGGCAGGAAGCTGAGCGCCCCCACGAGTAGGATGCTGCCAAGAACCAAGGCTCCGAACAGAGCGGAGTCGCTGGGCAGTGTTCCCGAGGTAGTGGGCCACCGACGCTGAGCTGCGAATCGTCCCGCCAGGGCCAGAGCCAAAGCGGCCAAGCCGAATCGCCCCACCAGCATGGCGACGGCGGTGGTCAAATTATAAAACACGCTGCTGGCGTTGAGGCCGGCCATATTCTGTCCATTGTTGGCCATCGAGGAGGCATAAGCGAAGAAAATTTCGGTAAAGCCGTGCGTTCCAGTGTTGGTGGCCAATCCAGCCCGGCCGGCATTGGTAGCGATCGCCAAACCCGTCAGCACCAGAACCACTGCCGGCGTCAGCAGAGCGTAGAGAATCGTCAACCTGGTCTCAGCGGCGGTGATCTTCTTCCCCAGGTATTCTGGTGTACGGCCGATCATCAGCCCTCCCAGGAAAACCGCAACCAGCGCGATCATGATCATGCTGTACAGGCCAGTGCCCAGACCTCCGAACACCACCTCGCCCAGCAGCATGTTCACCAGGGGCACGAGCACGCCCACCGGCTGGTAGGAATCGTGCATCGAGTTGTACGATCCGGTGGCTCCGTTCGATGTGACCACAGCGGCAAGCACCGAGTCGCCAATACCGAAGCGCACCTCCTTGCCTTCCATGTTTCCGCCCGCGACATGCAGGTCCGCCAATTGCGGCGGGTTCGCCGTCTCGGCGTAGTCGCACAGGACCAGGCCAGCAGCGAACAGCACGACCATCACGGCCAATAATATCGAGCCGGCGCGCGGTCTGCCGATCATGCGGCCGAACGTGATGGTGAGCGATGCAGGAAGCACGGCAATGGCCAGCATCGCGAGGAAATTGACTAACGGTGTCGGGTTCTCATATGGATGGGCGCCGTTGGCGTTGAAGAAGCCGCCACCGTTCGTGCCGACCATCGTACAACTTGATGAGAGAGCCATGACTGGCTTTCCGCGAGTAGGCGTCCCGCCCTGAAGCGTCGTCGATTGGAAATATCGGCCACTCATCAGCGTCAAAGGCAAGCACGCTACCAGAGCGGTCCATTGCCCCTTCCGGAGCCAAGTAGGTGTAAACGGAATGCTTCTGATTCCCGACCGGGGGTTCACGTCGGACGATGGTGAAGCCCCACTGGCGATCCCTTTCAGAAGCCCCTGCTGGAAGCAGTTTGGAATTGCGACGCGATACGACAAGTTGAAAACGATTGGGATTACTGCAGAAGTTCAGTGCTCCAGTGCCGCCCATGTTGAACTTGCCTTGAACAAAAGGGATTCGCAGTTTGTTCGACCTACTAATAGACATGAATGTCTCGGGCTGAGCATCAGGCGTCTGTCCTTCGGCTCCATCTGCAATGGAAATTGACGGCGATCCGGTTTCGGGCTTATTGCCTGTGGCTGTCACAGTCAAATACTGGCTCTCTGCAAGAGTCTTGTCACCGTCCCAGTTGACGATTTGGCCGTATCGTTCGTGCCCATTCCCAAAAAATTGAGCGACGGCCTCCTTGATGCTTTTTGGTGCAGCGTCTCCAGATGGGTCGATACCCTTTTCTAGACATGCGTTTATCAATCGGGCGTCAATGCCGTTGACCAACTTTTCGGCCAGCGCGGCGATAGGTTCTGCCTGCTGATTGCCGACAGTCGAGTAGTTATTTTCTATGTCGCCCAGAAATCGCCACGCTTCAGGTCGATTCCACAATCCAGCCTTGGCCAGCAGTGAAACAACGTCGGCATCGGTGTCCGCCCTCATGAGCGCTATGCAGAGTTCTTGCTTCTCCGTGTTATCCATTTTCTACTCCCCCTCTGCCGAGTTCTTAGTTGATTTAGAATCGAGAAGCTCCACGAAAGCCTCGTATCCCTTCCCCGGCAATACCCTGGTCTTTGGAAGAGTTTCGACGTCAACGACAGCAATATCACGCAGTCGCCCGATCATTGCGGCACGATGAGAAACGACTTGGGCATCGCTCCAGTCTNNACTCAGCAAAGAGGAGGCGCAACTGATCAGTCAAGAGATCTATTCCGTCCGCGTCATCGAGCACTGGCACCCTTTCGATTGCCATTGATGCACCAACTTCAGTCAGGAATGCATGGTTCTCTTCCACGGCGACCAGTCCAAACGCTACGAGTGGGCCTCCAGCACCTTTGCTATCGGCGTTCAGCATAAAGGAGTTGCGGTACCGAATAAGAGA
>PKZC01000202.1 GCA_003132905.1 Bryobacterales bacterium
CCGAGCTAAAACATATCGCCGTTCCGCTCGGAGCGCACGCCATTCCAGGATTTGGAAAAAAGTGACTGGAAAAGGATAACCATGACATTTCCCCGCGTAATTCGTATTGGCCACGTTATCTTGTCCGTCGCCGATCTAACCGCATCGCGCCATTTCTATGTCGATCTACTCGGACTGAACGTGGTCCACGAAAACGACCGCGCGCTCTATCTCCGCGGCGTCGAAGATCGCGAATGGAGTCTGAAGCTAGAGCTAGGCCCCGAGCCAGGCGTGAAACAACTGGCCTACAAGGCCGGCTCGGAAGCGGCGCTCGATGAGATCGCAGCCATCGCAAAGGCCGAAGGACTTCCCCACCGTTGGGAGACCGAACTCGACCGCCCGCGCATTCTGCGGCTGCAAGACCCTTTTGGATTTCCGATAGCCTTCTACTACGAATCAGTCAAGCATCCCTGGATGCTGCAGCAGTTCCACCTGCACTGCGGCCCTGGCATCCAGCGCATAGATCACATCAATGTTTTGTCCCCTCAGGTGAAGCAACTCTCCGAGTGGTATCAGAAGCACCTGGATTTTCGGCTGACCGAATCCACCGAAGACGACACCGGCCGCATCTGGGCCACGTGGATGCAGCGCAAAGGTCACGCGCACGATCTCGCCACCACCAACGGCGCCGGGCCGCGCCTGCACCACTTCGCTTATTGGCTGCCCGATGGCGCGCGCATTTCGCAACTGTGCGATATTCTGGCCGGTGCATTTGAAACCGATCGCATTGAGCGCGGCCCCGGACGCCACGGCATCACCAACGCTTACTTTTTATATCTCCGCGATCCCGACGGCCACCGCATCGAGCTCTACACGTCCGATTATTTAAGTGTCGATCCCGACTTCGAGCCCATCCGCTGGCAATTGCACGATCCTCGCCGCCAAGCGTTGTGGGGCGGCCATGCACCCCGGAGCTGGTTCCTGGAAGGCAGCAGCGTTGAGGCCTTCGACGGCGGCTGGGTCAAGATTGAGGAGTCGGAGTTACAAGGCCTGCCGGCTTACGTGCGCTAAGTCGGCGATCAGGACAGCTTCGCTATCTTGTCGTCCAGATGTTTTAGCGCCGCCTCTAGAGTCACGCGATACTTCGCGTTCTTCGACGTCTGGATGTCATGCAGCACGCGCGTGCGCGAAAGTTCCAGACTTTCCCGCTGACTCTTGCGATCCGCTTCTTCTGGTGTGAGTTTAGGCAATTTTGCTAAAGCCGCCCGCTCTTCCGCGGAGTCGATCTGGGATTCAACCGATTTGCTTTCCCAGCCCCGCGCCATGCTCCCAGTGTGGCACTTTCACGGCTCGCTTGTTTGGAAACCGAGACGCCAACCGAGACGATCCGAATTAACCCAAGAAATGTGGCCAAACGAGCTCGAAGGAATGGTTGCGGCGCCTAGAACAAACGCACAGGGCGCTTCGCCGAAATTCGTCGGCGAGCTGCGCGAATAACGCAGCCGGCAAGACGCGGAGAGCAATCGCGAAGACCCATCTGGGCGGCATATGCAACACTCAGTAAGTTTACTCGATTAAAAGACGGATCTGTATATTGAAGATCGTAACTTTCAACATCAACAACATCAACAAACGGTTGGACAACCTGGTGGCCTGGCTCAGCACAACGGAGCCAGATGTCGTCTGTCTTCAAGAGTTGAAAGCCGAGCAGCAGTCATTCCCAGATCGTGCGCTTCGGGCGCTGGGCTATCACTCCGTCTGGCAGGGGGAGCGTTCCTGGAATGGCGTGGCGATTCTGGTGCGAGACCACGAGCCCATACTGACTCGATCAAGCCTGCCTGGTAATCCTGAGGATAGCCAGGCGCGCTATATTGAGGCGGCCGTAAATGGAGTCTTGATCACTTCGATCTACCTGCCGAATGGCAACCCTCAACCTGGTCCGAAGTTCAACTACAAGCTGGCGTGGTTCGAACGTCTCATCACGCACGCCGCCGAGTTCATCACCTCCGGTGTGCCCGTCGTGCTAGCCGGCGATTACAACGTGGTCCCAGCTGCACAAGACATCTATCCAACGCGCTCTTTAGATAACAACGCGTTGATCCAACCGGAGAGCCGGCAGGCCTTTGCTCGATTGCTGGCTCAAGGCTGGACGGACGCTCTGCGAAGGCTACAGCCGGAAGGGCCGCTCTGGACGTTCTGGGATTATGAGCGTGACCGTTGGCGCAACGACAAGGGCATGCGGCTGGATCACTTTCTACTTTCGCCGGTTTTGCGCGAGCGGCTGGTGGATGGCGGTGTAGACAAATGGGTGCGTGGAGAGGACAACGCCAGCGACCACGCTCCGGCGTGGATCGTCCTCGATCTTTGACACTATCCATTTATTCGTCGTGTAAAATATTGGTGGGTCAAATCAACTTTGGTCGAAGGGAGTCGTCTGTGAATCGTCGAGATTTCCTGCGATCTGCGGGTGCTGTGTCCGCCAGCGTCGCGTTTCTAAAGACGGAATGTCTGCTTGCAGGGGACACAGACTCTGGAAGTTGGCGTACGTTCGAAGTGATAACACGCGCCGAAATCATGCAGTCTTCGGCTGCAACGCGCGTGTGGCTGCCAATGGCACTCATCATTGAAACGCCCTTCCAGAAGACGCTCTCCAATAGTTTCACGGCCGACGGGGGTACGGCTGGGATCGTCGAAGACAGGGCCGATGGACTCGGAATCCTCGCGGCGGAATTTCCGGCTGGCGTGAAGCCCCTCCTCACCCTCACGAGTCGAGTCGCGACGAAGAACTATGCAGTCGATCTCTCCGTGCCCGGCAAAGCGCCGAAAGCGGACCGCGCGGAGTTGGAACATTTTCTTCGGCCGACAAAGCTTCTGCCGACCGACGGCATCGTGAAAGAGACGGCCATCGAAATCACCGGAGGCGCGAAGACTGATCTTGAGAAGGCGCGCGCAATCTACGAGTGGATCGTCGATAACACGTTTCGAGATCCGAAAACGCGCGGCTGCGGCATCGGCGACATCCGCTTTATGCTGGAGTCCAAAGACCTGGGCGGGAAATGCGCGGACCTCAACGCGCTTTATGTTGGCCTGGCCCGGGCGGCGGGCCTGCCGGCGCGCGACGTGTATGGCATCCGGATCGCCAAATCAGACTTGGGCTACAAGAGCCTGGGCACCTCGTCGGAAAACATTACGAAAGCCCAGCACTGCCGCGCCGAAGTGTACATCGACAGTCACGGATGGGTTCCTGTCGATCCCGCCGACGTCCGGAAAGTTGTTCTCGATGAGCCACCCGGAAACCGGCCACTTGACGATCTAATGGTGAAAAAAGCGCGAGGGCGATTATTCGGGTCGTGGGAGATGAATTGGATGGCGTATAACTTCGCGCACGACGTGAGGTTACCCGGATCGCCCGGGGCGCCGGTCGGCTTCCTTATGTATCCGCAGGCCGAAACGAGCGACGGCCGGCTCAACAGCCTCGATCCGGACAACTTCAAGTACGAGATCACGTCGAGAGAAATTCCGTCTACTACCAGCGAGCAGCAACTTTAAGCTACTTGGCTGGTTTGTCGGCGCGGCCACCGCTCAGCCCAAGAATTAGCGTATAGTTATCTTGAGCCTCAAAGCAGCGCTCACAGGAGATGACATGAAGACGATCACAGCAGTAGCTTTGATGACCATGGGACTCGCCGCAAGCGGCCTAGCCGCCGAATACAAAGGTTTCGTCGAGGATACGAAGTGCTCCACTAACCCGGAAATGAAAGGCGATGCCGCCTGCGCGCAGAAGTGCATCAAAGCGGGTTCACCCGCGGTTCTGGTGACTCCGGCCGGCAAAATCTATAAGATTGCCAATCAGGACAAGATCCTGGCCAGCGCCGGCATGGACGTCACTGTGACTGGGAAACTCAAAGGCGACACGCTCACGATCGATACTGTCAAATAAATAAGCCACGAATCGCGGAAGCGACGATTCGTGGCTTAGCACGGCCTCAGTCTAGAGCGTTGAACCGCCTCGGGGTACGTGTGCCCGTTTGTCTTGCTTCTCTTGGTCCGCCAAGCAATACGCTGCCCAAGGAACAGCTTCCAGGCGGGCTGCCTCGATTTGGCGCCCGCACGCGATGCACTTGCCGTACGAGCCGTCTTCAATCCGTTTCAAGGCATCCCGCACTTGTATCAACGTTTGCGATAAGAGGGAATCTTCTTGGAGCGCTTCCGACGTGCTTTGAGCGGATGTGGCGTCGTCAGTAGAGTCTCTGACTTCTAGTTCTCCGGAATCGCGCGCGTCGTGTTCCAGGCGTGCCATTTCCTCCACAAGCTCTCGTTCTTTGGCGAGCAGCCGCCGTTTGAAGTTTTCTGTATTCATGGCAGTTTGAGTATACGCATTTCAAAAGGGTAATTACCGAGCGGCTACTCCGCCCACGGTGGACGATCCGGTTCCGCTGCATCCGGTGGCGCCAAAGCGGAGAAACTTCTGGATCCGTTTGGCAGTATCCACCTCGCCTGTATAGATGTTCCCCTTGCTGTCGACGCTCACCTGATGTAGATAGTGAAATTCTCCAGCGGCCCGCCCACTGCGTCCGAACTGGCCGAGTTCCTGCAGATTGCTTCGGTTGAGAATGTAGATCGTCATATTGGCGTTGTCGCCCACATACAAGCAGCTCTGGGCCTTGTCGGTAGAGAAATTCATGGAAACAGCCGTTCCAATTATGTTGGTGTGATCGCTGACAAATTGTTCGGCAACGAAACCGCATGTGCCGATCTTGCCGGTTGGATTGCTGCATGGCTTGCCAAGCGTGGGATCGTTCTTATCGAACACCTGGATGCGATCATTTCCCCGATCGCACACATAAATCTTGTCGTCGTTGGCGATCTTTACGCAATGCACGGGATTCCGGAAGAAGGCCGGTTTTTTGTTGCCTTTGGAAGAGTCGGCGATCCACGCCCCGGCCGCCTCAGCGGCCTTATCGTCCACTGGATTGTTCCCATAGGCGCCGAAGTGGCCGAGATATTTTCCCGTATTGGCATCCACGATCAGAACACGGCGGTTTCCGTAGCCGTCGGCGATATACAAGCGGTTGGTTGCCGGATCCACCACCATGTCGGCGGCTAGATAGAGCAGGGGCGTACCATGAACGCCACCTTCCGTGTCGTTGCTGTTCGGCCCCGCTGGGGTTCCGCCGATCCTCATCTTGAAGTTGCCGTCCATATCGAACTTCAGTACAAAGCCATCGCCGCCTTCCTTGTGGCTGGTCCAAGGCGTCGCGTCGGATGCTCGAATCACTCCGCCCCTTGGCGCTGCGGAGTTTCCAGAAATCCAGACATTGTCGTTCTGGTCAATGTAAATACCGTGCTCGTTGTTTGGCCACACGCAGCCATCCTCGGCCTTGCATTTGCCGCCGATGAAGCCGGGATCAGACGGGCCGCCCCAGGCGCGCAGCATCTTGCCGTCGGAATCAAACTCCAGCACCGATGGAGCGGCTTTGCAGCAATCCGACACCGGCCCGAAAGCGCGCTCTTGACCGAGCCCGTTGATTGGCCGGCCCTTGTCGTCAGTTGCGCCCCGCACTGGTCCTTCCAGGCCAGCCTCGTCTGTTGACATGGTCCGCGGCCGGTTGTACACCCAGATGTGATCGTGCCGATCGACATAGAGGCCGCCTATTTGGCCAAGGAGCCAGTTGTTAGGCAGCGGTTGTGGCCATGAGGGATCCACTACAAAACCCGGCGTCTTCCCAGTGGCGGATGCATTGTATNNAGGACGTTGATGCTAGGATCCGCGGCATGGAGCAGACCGGTGAGGATCAAAATCATCGCGGGAAGTGTGGCCAACTTTTTGCGGTTCATCATAAGAGCATTGCACCTATAATAAGACGGTGAATCTTCGAATCGGGAGTCCTGCCTTCGTATTGGCCGCGCTGCTGACTATTCCCCTGGCGGCTTTCGCCGCCGGCAATTGCAGCGATTCCCGCGATCTGCGCCTGGTAAACGGGAAGATCGTCACCATGGATCCGCGCAATTCGGTAATTTCATCGGTCACCATCCAGAATGGACGCTTCGATTTTTCAGGTGGAAAATTAAGCCCATGCACCAAGACGATTAACCTCCATGGCCGGACGGCCGTTCCCGGTCTGATCGACAATCACAATCACATCGTGTTGCTCGGACTCCGTCCCGGTTACGATACGCGGCTTGAAACCGCGGCTTCGATCAAAGATGTTCAAGCAGCCATCGCGGAACGCGCGAAATCGATTCCGGCCGGTAAGTTTATCACAGCCATGGGCGGCTGGAATCCGGCGCAGTTTGAAGAAAAGCGCCTGCCGACTCTTGCGGAACTAGACGCTGCCGCGCCACGTCATCCGTTGCTCGTGTTCCTTTCATTCACCGGTCCCGCAGCGACGAATAGTTTGGGCAAAGCGTTCTTTACCGAGAAAGGAATCGAGGTGAGCGCGACGGGCGCAATCGCCGCGAACGCACCGTCGCTTGCGGCATTGAATGCCCTGCGCTCCGTGCAGACCTTCGATGACAAGAAGCGCGGGACCTCTGACGCTCTCGCCTATTCGGCCAGCGTTGGCATCACCACGAACGTTGACATGGGAGCGTTCGTGACCCCAGGCCTGAGCGACGCCCAGGATTCCTTTGCGTTCGACGGCCTCGCTACCGCAGATCCCTTTCACATGTGCGATGCATTCCTGGCGCTGCATCGCGAAACGAAGATGGCGGCGCGGCTGCGCATTTTCTTCCTCAGCATGGATACCCAACCCGCCATTCCTTTGTTGCGCGAGCGTTTGCTGAATAGCTTTGATGGATTTGGCGACGACATGCTCCGGATCTCTGGGATCGGTGAGTTTGCAACGGCTTGGCCGCTGTTCGGAAAAGTGACCCCTCCTGGGAACTACGATGCCGCGTTACAGCTGGTTGCAAAGCAGGGCTGGCCTTTTCAGCAGCACAGCCTTTCCCTGGCCGAGGATCAACTGACCGCCGCAACGTTCGAGAAGGTCAACGCTATAACGCCGATTGCAGACTTGCGCTGGTCCATCGCGCACGTGCCGCACATCGATCTTGAAACCGTGAATCGCTTCAAAGCTATCGGTGCCGGCATCGCCGTGCATCCTTTTGAATATTTGGCGGGAGCTCCAGGCGCAGGGCCGCCCTTGCGCATGATTGTCGATAGCGGGATTCATGTGGGAGCCGGTTCGGACGCGGCGCAAATCTCAACGCTCGATCCCTGGTTGATGATTTACTACATGGTGACGGGAAAGAATGCGGCGGGTGAATTAATCAACCCCGGGCAGACACTCACGCGCATGGAAGCGCTGCGGCTGTACACGGCCGATAACGGATGGTTTCTTCGCGAAGAGGATCGCTTGGGCTCAATCGAGCCCGGCAAACTGGCCGATATCGTAGTCCTCAGCGACGATTTTCTCGATCCCGCTAAGGTGCCCGACGAGGCCATCAAGCGCGTAAAGTCGGCACTCACAGTGGTCGGCGGACAAGTGGTTTACGACGCACTCAAATAAGCGACGAGCGTTGCTTACTTGCACCGGTCTGCGAGTTTCTTCTCGCGATATCTAACGTGGCAGTTCTGGCATGCCGTTGTCATCACGCCGGCGGAGTCGGTCATCTTGTCCTGATTCTTGGTTTGAGCCGCGGCATAGGCTGTCATTCCCGACTCCCGAAGCTCTTGAACGAACTTGGCCCAATCCGGATTCTTCACTGGAACATCCAGACCATTCGAGCACTTGCGCCCAGGAAGCGTGAGCAGATTGGCAACCTCAGCGATCGCCAAGGCGTTGTTCTCCACTGCTTGCCACTTTCCGTAAGCGCTAGCCAGCGGGTCGGTCGCCATGCTGGGATCTTTGGCGTGCGGCACCTCCTCCGGATTCGTGTCTTGTGCAGCAAAGACCACATTCGATTCCGGATATAAGGTCCCTCTCATCAGTTGGGCAAGGTTGGCTTCCACCTGCGTCGCAGGCGCTTTCGCGGCCGCTGCCGGCGCCTTGGACTGAGCCCGGGCGCGTTCCATAACAGAAGTGGACATCGCGCTCACGATGAGAAGCGCCAATACTGCTTTGGTCATTCGAAATGTTCTCCGTCCAATTTTAATGCCGAATCTGGGAGGTGATGTCCTTCAACTCGTAAACCTCGCAGTTGGCGCGCTCCGGCAGAAGCCCCGCATCGGGAAACGTGCTGAGCGTCATTGTTTTCGGCGTCATCACCCACGGCTCTACAAGTACCTCGGGGTCATCGACAGTCACTTCGTACAGAATCTTATTGCCCTGACGAGTGAGTTTCTCGATCACGTGCATCTGATCGGAGTGGAAGAAACCGCCGCGCGCCAGCCATGTGGTATCGACGAACGAGATGGAGTCGAGCACCAGCGTGTCGCCCTCCCACTTCCCCACCGTATAACCGTAATACGTGGCCTCAATCGCCTTCTTCTCGTCGTGCTTGCGGTCGTCGGTCGGGATGATGCGATATTCACCATTCCCACCGCCGCCATCGGCATACTGCGTGTAGAAAAAGATAATGTCGTTCGCCGATTGAACGATGCGCCGCGGCGGCCCCTGCCGCGGATTCCCCAGCGGTTGGCACGTCATCACCGGGTCGTCTTTGTTCGTCCACATGTCGAGCTCTTGTACCTTGTCCCAGTACTCGGGTTTGTACATTGGATGATTCGGCCCGAACCGCGAAGGCGCTTCGAACTCGAAATCCATGGTCTGATTGAGCGCCCTGGAGCATCCCTCCTGCTGCGTGGGGCCGCACCGGCGGTTGCCGTAGCGCCAGTTCATACCGTTGGAATTCCAGTTGCCCGAAAAATCCGGGTGTCCGTTGGCCATCCGCGGCGTCTCCGCAGAAGCTTCCAAAGTCTTCGGGGCTGGTGCCGGATGCGCAGCCGCATGGATGGCCGCCCGCACGCTCCCTGGTACCGGCAGCACCACATAGACGCTGCCCGTTTCCGTCTGGACCGTGGTCAGGTCGCGAACAACGGCGTCACCGTGGCGCTCGGTTATCTTGCCCGCGTATAATGCGTCCACCTTGTTCAGCGGATTGTTCCAATCCTGATAATCGCCGTAGGTGAACTCGGTGGTTTTCGATCCGTGTTTCACCACCACGCGCTCGGCCATGTACTTGTCATTCAACGTCGCGGTCGCGATGGCCCCCGGAACACCCGGGATGGGGAAAGTAACCACCGCTTTACCGCCCTGCCACGACAAGGATGTTTCGCCCGCTTTGTCGACACCGTCCTTGAGAAGCGTGCTTGGGTTTGCCCCCAATTCGGATTTCGGCGCTACGCCAGCCAGCGCGGCCTTGGGCGCACCCTGCGGACTGGCCCACAAGCGGATGAGCCGTTCCTCAACGGCGTCCGGCATCGGGGTGGCCTTCCCTTTCCCCGGAATCAACTCCGCGCCCGCGATGTCTTCGTTCCAGGCGTACTGCCCGCTCACAACCTCGATGCCCGAATACGTTTGTCCATTGGACCGGGTGCATGTGTACTGAACCCGCTGTCCCGGCGTCTGGTAGCTGGTGCTGACACGATACTTCGTGAGTGTGCAGGGTTGTCCGTCCACCTGCAGGGTGCCCTTGCCCTGATATTCCAGCGAAGAGATAAGTTCGTGCTCATCCACGCCGCGCAGCATGCCCATGTACCAGGTCCAGTTGAAGAGCACCGCCCGTAGATCCTTGGCGCCCTTCGCAGGTCTGTAGATCACCGGGTAATCCCCGAAACCCTGCGCCTGCGTGCCGACCGGCGAGAGCGCGCCGATTACGAGAAACACACCAATCGCAATCCTCGTCAAGATCATCCTTGGCCGAGAAATCATGATATCTCGCCCTTGTCTATTCGGTAGCGTTAGGAGCGGCAATCTGGATCACGTGCCCGTCTGGCATCGTCACCGTCTTGAGAAACCCCAATGGACTGCCGTCGCGTGCGGGGAGGAACATCACTTTGATGTTGTCGCCGGCGTGGAGGGCATTCGGTCCGGTTTTACCAATGCCCCTCTGGGCCAGGGCCGTCGCGGAGCCGAGTGTCATCACCCATTCGGTTGTCGTGCCATCCGGATTCTTGACCGCGAGAGACAGCGACCCGTGGGGATTTGAAAACTTGATAGTGGTAACAGTCCCCTCGAGATTCATCTCCTTTTTCATGTCGTACACGCCCGCGAGGGAATGATGAGCCTGCAACGAGACGCTGGCGGCCATCAACCACCCAAACAAAGCCACACATCCTAGAGTTCGCTTAAGCATTATGGTTCTCCTCAAAAATTGTGATCGGCACCGGATGCCATTGCGCAGAGACCGGAAGTGAGTATATCACCGCAAAGACGCTGGGCGGGCGATGCAGGTTACTGGGGGTGCGCGACATGGAAATG